>JASFUC010000153.1:0-3680 GCA_050050475.1 Nitrosopumilaceae archaeon | reverse complement strand
AATTATACATGGTGCTGCCTGACGAGCCTTTCTGAAAATCTCCCGAACACCTTTTTCTGATTCTCCAACCCACTTTGATAATAATTCAGGACCCTTTATGCTGATAAAATTTGATTCAGTAGTTGTTGCAACTGCCTTTGCAATCAAAGTTTTTCCAGTGCCTGGTGGCCCATAAAGCAGTATTCCTTTGGGAGGTTTGATTTGAGCATACTCAAAGGCGTCTTTGTATTTTAATGGCCATTCGATTGCCTCACGTAGTGTCTCTTTTAGAGAGTCAAGACCACCTACATCATCCCAACTAACATTTGGAGTTTGGACTAGAACCTCTCTTAGTGCTGATGGTCTGACTTCTTTTAGTGCATCAGTAAAATCTTCACTAGTTATCTTGATTTTTTGCAGCAGTTCATTTGAAATTTTTTCTTCTTGTAGATTAATTTCGGGCAAGATTCTTCTAAGAGATCTCATTGCTGCCTCTTTGCAAAGCACCTCCAAGTCCGCACCTACAAACCCATGAGTCGTTTGAGATATTTTTTTAAGGTCTACTTTTTTATCTAGTGGCATTCCTCGTGTGTGAATGTTTAGAATTTCTAATCGTCCCTCATCATCAGGAATTCCAATTTCAATCTCTCTGTCAAATCGTCCGGGTCTCCTAAGTGCAGGATCAATTGAATCTGGTCTGTTAGTAGCTGCAATCACTATTACTTTGCCTCTGCTTTTCATTCCATCTAATAATGTCAATAGTTGAGAGACTAGTCTTTTTTCCAACTCTCCTGAGACCTCCTCTCTTTTTGGAGCAATCGAATCAATTTCATCTATGAAAATTATGCTAGGAGCGTTTTCTTCTGCTTGTTTGAAAATATCTCGTAATTTTTCTTCACTTTCTCCATAATGCTTTGCCATGATTTCAGGACCACTAAGTGAGGTAAAGTGTGAGTTTGTTTCTCCTGCAACTGCCTTTGCCAACAAAGTCTTTCCTGTTCCAGGAGGGCCATACAATAAAACACCTTTGGGTGATTCAATTCCAATTTTCTCAAATAATTCTGGATGCCGCATTGGCAATTCTACCATTTCTCGAATTTTTTGAATTTCATTTTTCAATCCTCCCAACTCATCGTAGGTTACTCGTGGTATGGATGGGTCAACTAATTTTGTGACATTGCCCAACTTGAATATCGTCGCCTCGGTGACAAATACTGGCTTTGAGGGCTTTGTGCTAGTTACAACTAGTTGAATTTTACTTCCCATTTGGGTATTGACAATAACTGTATCCCCTATTGAAAATACATGACCTTGATATTGAGAGGACATGTACTCGTGCAAACCTTCGGCGTGAATTTTCTCAATAGGTGATAATACAATTTGTTCTGCATCTGCTCCTGTAACTGCCCTAATAGAAAGACTCTCGCCTATGCTTGCCCCTATGTTGTATCTAGTCAACCCATCAATTCGAATAATCCCACTGCCATAATCCTCTGGAAATCCCGACCATAATCGTACATGGCTTTTTTTATTTGAAGACAACTCTAGAATCTGTCCTACCTGCCAATTATTATCATCAATAATTTTGGGATCCAAAACGGCTACTCCTTTGCCGACATATGCTTGAGGTATCTCTTCAATTTTTAATTCAATTTCAGACATGTCTTTTTGATTTAATGGTCACTGCAGATAATATTTCTTAGATGATTATTAAGTGTGAAATAGATTTTCAGAGCTAGTTTTCAGATACATTCAAAAAATTTAGTAGAAATGATAATTAGATTTTCCCGTAAAAGTAAATTTGACGTCGCTATATGGAAGGATATTGCATAACCGTAAGGAAGGACTGAATTAACTGCTCAGATACATGATTCTGACAATGGTATTCTTTGATGTCCTTATAAGCCAGCAACGACATTTTAAAACGTGTTTAAAAACATGCTTTCAAGACTGAGAAAAAACAAGACATCAAAGGACATAAACTCACACAAAGAATCTGCACAAAATAGACCAGAGAGGTTAGAAAAATAAATGACCTATAGTTGTAAACACTGTAATTTCAAGTGGGATGCGTGGGAAGGAAATATTCAAAAAGTTCTTGATCACGAAAAAACCCATTTAAAAAAACCCAAAATTCCAGCTGGGAGAAAAGTTGAACAATGATTCAATTAGAGGATTTGAAAATTTGTGAAAATTGTGGAAACGCATTTTCAAAAACCATTAAAGGAGAACCAGTGAACCGTTGTCCAGCCTGTAAAGTATGGAAGAAGGAAGTTACAGGGTAAACAATATGAAAAAACAAACCAAGATTCCACAAATTAACAAAAACAACAAAACAAAGCCTGAAAATTTAATGAAAAAGGAATACGTAAAGACCCTTGAGAAATTAAAAAAAGAAGTTCAAGAGGAACAAAATTAAATTTTGAACTATAAAAAAACCATTGTTAGGCAACAGAGCTTGATTTAATGCTTCTATCCCTTTTACAATAATAACAATATTCTTCTTTTGAACCGCTATTCATCGGAGTTAAACAATCGTGGCAATACTTCATGATTATGGTTGCAAATCATGTGTATTAAGAATTTAATTCGCATCCTTACCAAAATAATTTCAAAATCTTACAAAACGTGTTTTTGGGGACTTTTCGGGTTTAGGTGTTTCATGAAATGAGAACAGTTGGAGGCGTAAAATTATTTTAATTTACGTTACAGTTCCAAGTACCTGAATCAAGGGTGTTTCCTGATTCTCCCACGAATTCCCAATCATAACTTGTGTCGTGTAGAGTCATTTTCAAGACTCCAAACGTTGAGGTGTTGTAATTTTCCAAGTTGGAATCTGCGGTATTTAATGAATAGTGAGATTTCCCACCAGTACCTACAACAAATTCTCGTACACCATTTGGATCAAAAGACCCAGTCAAATCCATTGGTGCAAATCTTTGATAGTTATGATCATGGCCTGCTAAGGCAACATCTACATTATTGGCATCAAGTAATTGCCAGAAATAATCCATCTTTGAGTTGTCCCCGTGAGAGCCTGCACTATATCTTGGATGGTGCCAATAAACTAGAGTACATGCATTATTGTGGGATTCTAAATCATTTTTTAGCCAAATTCCTTGAGGGGAGTTTGTACTACATCCTCCAACTCCTTCTTCAGAACAATTGGAATTTAATGAAACGATATGCCAAGAACCCATTTCAAAACTGTAATAATATTCATTAGTTGGATCCCCCGTCCTTGATCCGAAATAATTAGAGTATCCATCAGCATACGATGTTCCATACTCGTGATTTCCAGGGGATGGATATGTCTTGTCAAATGCTCTACCCCAGGTTGGATCATAGTATGTGTTATAGTTAGAAAGTTCCCCGTTTTGATATTGGTTATCCCCAAGGGTAAGTACTGCATCTGGATTTATTGCCATCATTCTATCAGAAGTTTGAGCATGACGGCATGTAGTTGTTGTAGAGGAGCTTGTATTGCATGCTATATCACCTACTGCTACAATTACAGGATCGTCTGGTGGAGGTGGTGGGGTAGTTCCTTCTACAACCTCTAAATTCAAATTCAAAATTTTTGTTGTTCCCTTTGCACTTGCTTGAACTTCTAAAGATACGTTTCCAGGATTTGCAGAAGTTGAAACATCGATTGACATTATTGACGTAAAGGATGGGTTATTTGAAGAGATTTTTTGGGT
>JASFUC010000152.1:0-3695 GCA_050050475.1 Nitrosopumilaceae archaeon | reverse complement strand
TGAATATTGCAAAAATTGATAGTTTTTTTCTTGGAGGACTAGAAAGTGGATTTTAAAATGGTATGTTTTTTTAAAAATAATCTTTGATCTTCAAAAAAATGCAGAAAAAGTCAAATTCGAATTGAAGGAAGATTTTTCCATCCAATCTTAGAGTTTAAGACCAAAAACGTTAGTTGTTTGGTGACAGCTCTTTTGACTTTATTCTGTACCCATATTATGGTAAAAGTTCGTATTAAGTATACTCGTGTGTTAGAAAAAAATATTACAATTTAAATTCGTTCCAAAAATATTATATTAAAAAAAATCGAGTCCAGAATCTAGATTCAGTTTTTAGGATAAAAAGAGATGAAGACAAGCAAAAAAATTAGCTTGTCGGATTCATCGCAGCAGCTCGATCTTTTATTTTTTGATCAACTAATGCATCGACGTATTGGCCTGGCTGTGCGTTGCAATCACCGATGTTTACTGAAAACCCATCAAAGGTTTCTGCAATACATCCTTCACTTGTGACTGCCACAACCTTGACCATTTCAAAATTCTCTTCTGGTGCCGTGTAGAACATAAGATATGCAAACAGCAGGCCCCCTGCCAGAGCTAAAATCCCACTAACGATAAGGGTGGAATTTTTTCCTGAGTTTTTATTATATTGTGTGTTTATTGCTCCCATGTATTTACTACATGTAATTGAGATATATTCAGGATGTTTAGAATGCAAGCATTTGCAATTGAATAGATTAAAGGAGAATCAAAAATCGATTTTGAATTGATCTCAATAGACCTCTCTCATAAAGAATTCACCTCCCAAATCGGAGCTAAAATAGCCGTGTCTAGGAATAGAATAATTAAAAATCTTGGAGTTTAATATAATTTCATGTCTGTTTTGATTAGAGATGCCTCAGAGGAGGACATACCTCCTATTTTGCAACTTCTTTACGAACTTGGAAGACCAGAACCTGTTGATGAAAAAGAGATCAAAGTGTTTAAGAATAAAATCAATGATTATTTTTTAGATCCCTCAAAATTGTTAATTGTTGCAGAAAAGGATTCAGAAATTCTTGGCCTGGTAAGCGGTATTTTATTGCAAAGACTCAATCATGCAAAATTTGAGATGTATATTCCAGAACTAGTTGTTACCAAAGAACACAGGTATTATGGCATCGGAAAAAAGCTGATTACATATTGTATTGAGCTTGCCAAAAAGAAAAACTGTTACAGGATAAGATTAGAATCAGGCAACCAGAGAACTGATTCCCATAAATTCTACAAGAGTCTTGGATTTGAGCAGTCATCTTTGTCTTTTAACAAAAACTTGCTTTGATTCCAAGTATTCCAAGTTCTTTGAAAACAAAATAATCTTCAAAAATTTTTGAACAAATAGATTGTGTGTGAATGAAAATAATTTTGAAGGGCCCTCGAGGGGAATCGAACTCCTGTCCGAGGATCCACAATCCTCTATACTAACCACTGTACTACGAAGGCCACAATTATGGAAATTTCACAAACCAGTAATAATCTTTGATTTTAATCAAAGTGAAAATTAGCCTGTAGATTTATTATTAAGCAATTCTTATTCTAGTCATGAGATTTTGGTGGATAGCCATGGGAATATCAGTTGCATTGACTTATGCTGGTGCAATTTACCTTATGCCTTGGCATTAGTATTAGGGCAAAAATTTTAGATTTTCATAGCCGATCGCTTTAAATTTGTTGTAACAGGGAACCTTTCAACTTGAAGAAAGGCTTCATTACCAGTAGATTACGCTCAGGAAAAAAATCCCTAGAGAACTCTATTGGGAAAAAAATCCAGAATATAGAGGCCAAAAGATTCACTTGGGTAGATATGCAAAATCCAGACAGGACAGATGTGGAAAATCTTGCCAAAAAGTATCACTTCAATGCATTAAACATTGAAGACTGCATGACCAAATTTGAGTTGCCAAAACTTGATAGGTATGATGACCATTTTTTCGTAATCCTACATTTTCCTCCACTTGCCCAAAAGGTTGCAATGGCCAAAAATAGTCAGCTTTCAATATTTTTGGGAAGAGATTTTCTAGTTACTGTTCATCAGGGAGATCTCAAACCTCTAGTTGATTTAGTAGATTTGTGTGTTACGGATTTGGACCAGCAAAGAAAAGAAAAACTTTTGGGAAGATCATCAGGATTATTGCTTCACGAGATAATAGATAAATTGGTAGATGACCTGCTTCATACCTCAAGAAGAATATTTGCAAACCTTGATGAAATGGAAGATGGCGTTTTTGATGAGACAAAATCCGTTGCACGAAGCATTGCTCTTCTACGAAGAGAGATTAACAAATTGCGAAGAATTGCCAATCCATTGAAAAGATTTGTTTTGGAAATTGCAAATAATGTAAAAAGATTTTCCGACGAGGACGAAGATCTCGGATTGTTTTTCGATGACGTAATCGACCATATTGATAAAGTAATTGAAACTTTAGAAGAATCTAGAGAAACAATGGAAATTTACAAGGATACAGACTTTGTGCTGAGTACAGAGAAAACAAACAAGGTTCTAGCTGTTTTGACAATAATATTTACACTTGCAATTCCCGCTACAGTAATTGGAACATTTTATGGAATGAACGTCCATTTGCCAGGAGGAACAGACAGTAGTTGGGAAGTTTTAGGACCCTACACTTCTTTTATTGTCATAATTGCGGCATCAGCTATACCTGTGATCCTTATGTATGCTTACTTTAAGAAACTTGGATGGATTGGCAATTAAGTTGATAATCTTTCATGTATGTTGACTCGGACTTTTGTTAGCGATAACTCCAAATCATCAGGTATTACTATCAACAAACCCCCTTCGGAGCTAACATCACTACATGTTCCGCTGTAACTCTGGTGATTAATCGCATAACAATCATCATGAGTATAAAACGAAAATGATTCATTTTTCAGATAATTATCTAGTTGATCTTGAGAATCTACAAAATAAACATCAAAGCCGACGTTATCATCATTAATTGAAACTGAAAAATCATATGAAGTGGTTTGTTTTGCCGTGCAAATTGGAATAAATTGAACAAAGCCCTGCTTTATTAGTTTTTGATGCTCTACCAAATCATATTTTTCATTTGGAATGTCCGGAAGTATTTGCACATAGGGATCGTTGTTTAGCTGTTTACCCTGTGCGGAATCTAGATTACTTCTGATGCTATCTATGGCATAACGATAAGAAATCGGCTTCCAGCTTGATTCACAATCGCTAAATTCATGTTTTAGTTCAACAAATGATTTCTGATGCTGAAACTGTAACTGATTTAAATTTTGATCGGTCACCAGGGATGTTTCTACGGATGTGTCATAATTGAAATTTTCAGTTTTAGGATCTGGATTAGACCATACATTTGTAATTTCAAATAAAATATTTCCCGGATAGCTATTCCATTCAGGTTTTAGATGAATGTACACAGAATATTTGTTAATATCCTGATCATATGGTGAATCATAAAGTAAATCTCCAAAAAGGGCATTAGAGAGAACAGCTGCAAAAGCAATTCCTGCAATTATAACGTAGAAAATAATTTTCATAAATACAAATAAGACTAATTTTCAAGGAGATTATAAAATGTGTGATAACACACATTCCAAATTTTCGTGTTGAATATCGTGGCATTTCCAAGAAGAAAAATATTTTTGTAAATGAGCTTAATTAAATATTAGAG
>JASFUC010000151.1:0-3707 GCA_050050475.1 Nitrosopumilaceae archaeon | reverse complement strand
TTTGGGATCAGGAATAATGGGACATGGAATAGCACAAGTTGCTTCTACTGCTGGATACAACATTGTTCTAAGAGACATTGAACAGAAATTTTTGGACAAAGCAATGGAGAAGATAAAATGGAGTTTAGATAAACTCGCAAGTAAAGAAAAAATTTCACAGCAAGAAGCAGACTCTATCTACTCTAGAATTACACCCGTAGTGGATTTGAAAGAAGCCATCAAAGATGCAGAGTTAGTAATTGAAGTAGTTCCAGAAATTATGGATTTGAAGAAAAAAGTATACGTTGAACTTGATGCAGTTGCAGCACCAGAGGTAGTCTTTGCATCAAACACGAGTACGTTACCGATAACTGAAATTGCAAACACTACAACACGTCCTGAAAAATTTATTGGGATTCATTTTTTCAATCCACCACAATTAATGAAACTAGTTGAGATCATTCCAGGAGAAAAAACATCAAGGGAAGTCGTTGACCTGACTCAAGAGTTTGTAAAGTCTGTAAACAAAACTGCGGTATTATGTCGAAAAGATGTACCAGGATTTATAATCAATAGGTTATTCATTCCAATGGTTCATGAGGCTTGTTATGTACAGGATAGAACAGGAGCATCACTTGAAGAAATTGATTCTGCGGTAAAATTCAAACTTGGATTTCCAATGGGGATATTTGAACTAGCAGACTTTACTGGAATGGATGTGATTCACAAAGCTACAGTAGAGATGCACTTGCGAGATAAAAAAGTGATTTTACCACATCCCACAATAGAAAAAATGTTTGAAGAAAAAAAATTAGGGCAAAAGTCAGGCGAAGGATTTTACAAATATTCAGATGACAAATACGAACGTGTTGAATTATCTGAAGAATTAGCAGAAAAAATAAATCCAATTCAACTTGTTGCAAATATCTTAAACAATGCTGCATGGTTAGTTACTAATGGTGCAAGCGACATTGCAGAAATTGAAAAAGCAGCACAGTTGGGCCTAGGACTTAAAAAACCATTGTTTGATACTGCAAAAGAGATTGGCATATCCAATATTGTGAACGAATTGAACCAACTTGCAGAGAAGAATGGAGAATTTTACGCCCCAGACCCATTACTTATTTCGATGCAGTGATTAATTCTAAAATTTTATCAACTGCTTGTTTTGGAGTATCAACCCCAATTATTTTGACATTTTTTCTGTGATCTACGTAATTGTCTATGAATTGTTGTGTGACCCCACCCATATTCCTAATTGATACCATAGGTTTCTTGTTCATGTATGCGGCACAAATTTCTGATAAAGTTCCAGAACCTCCACCAATTATTATTATTCCATCAGCCGATTGTGCTGTAAGAAAATCTCTCATAAGCCCCATTCCAGTTGGAATTACAACATCACAGTATTCATTTGCCTCAGATGCATCCCCTTGAGGGATAATTCCAATGGTCAGGCCATTTGCATCATGAGCACCATGGCAAGCTGCAAGCATAACACCACCAAGACCGCCAGTAACCAGTACATTCCCAGATTTTGCAATTTCTACTCCTGTCTCATATGCAGTCTTTGAGTGCTCTTCTGTGCACCCATTGGTGTTATGCCCGATAATTAAGATCTGAATTCTTTTTGACACTTTTTTTAATTAAATTTATTGCATGTCAAATATGTTTCCAAACGCAAATTATATTAAATAAGAAATACAAAATCATTCATGGAAAAACGCTCAATGCCTGTTTGTTTTACTAAAGAACAACACAAAATGATCGAAGAATTTGCCAAGAAAAATGGCATGCTAAACACTAGCCAAGCTCTTGAGAAAATTTTATCCAAATAAACAACTTTTTACTTTTGTTTTTATTTTTAAGATAGATATATGATAGACATTTTTTACAAAGTATAATGGGCCTTTTCTCAAAAAAACCAACCTACTGTGCCATTTGCAATAAAGAGATCACCCACAAACATAAACCAAAAAGAGAATGGAACATCAAAGGCTCACTATGCGGAGATTGTCACGTGGATAAAACAAAAGAGTTCTACGAGGCAACAATAAGGCAACCATGTATAAAATGCGGAACTACAAGAAAAATTTCGGACTTATGGGAGCCCAGATGGCAATGGGACATGGACGGGTTGTTATGCAAAGAATGCTTTGATAAACAAGAAGAAGAACACGGTAAAAAGAAAAATTATTGCTCATTGTGTGGGGGCAAAATGGGATTAATTCGATACAATCCCAAACCAAAATGGAATATAGAAGGTCAGCTCTGCAGAGAATGCTGGGATGGAAAAAAAGCAGAGTTAGGATAGAAGATGGGGTTTTTTAAAAAATTTCAGTGCGATATTTGTTCAAGTAAATTCTCAAAACAAGAACAGTTAATGCTTCATCAACAAGTAGTCCACTACAAGGACAATCCTTACGATTGTAAAGGATGTGGAAAAAACTTTTCAAATATGGAAGACATGAGAACGCATTTGCAACGAGAACATAGTTACAAAAAAGATAGATGACTAGATAGCTTTTACTGTCTTTACAACAGGGGCTCGGACTTTGGTAAATACCCTAAACCCGCAAATACATTTGATTTCAGGGAGTCTTGAGAGCTCAGTGTTTGAGACATTTGTCCCACATCTTAAGCAAGAATAAACTACATCAAATGTCTCTTGAGGAGATTCTTCTACTTCGTCAAAATTTTCATCAACCATGTTTATCATCAAAATTTCTATAATTTAAGGCATTACCAAACTATGTCAAGGACAATTCAATATATACATCATCGGGGATTTTGAGTCGCATTAATTGTCTTATTGCTTTGTCATCTGCGTTTATGTTGATTATTCTTCTATGCATTCTCATCTCCCATTTTTCATAAGTTTCAGTACCATTTCCACAAGGTGATTTTCTAGTTGCAACATGTAATCTTTTTACAGGAAGTGGAGTTGGACCTTTAACTTTGACACCAGTCTTTTTTCCAATACCCATGATCTCACCACAAACACCATCTAATTTAGGAAGACTCGTTGAGGTGAGTTTTACACGGGCAGTTTGAGTCATCTATTACTTGCCCTATGGTGTGTATTTTTCAGTAATTTCCTTGACAATTCCTGCTGCAATAGTTGCACCCATATCTCGTAGTGCAAATCTACCCATTTCAGGAAACTCTTGGAAAGTCTCAATTGGAGTTGGTCTTACCGGTCTAATTTTTACAATTGCAGAATCACCAACCTTTAGGAATTTTGGACTTTCCTCATCTACTGCACCAGTTGCTGGGTTTATCTTTTGAACAAACTCAGTTACTGTTGCGGCAACTTGAGCAGTGTGACAGTGCATTACTGGAGTATAACCAGGTGCAATTGCTGTTGGGTGGTGAATTACTATAATTTGTGCTTTGAATTCTTTTGCGACAGTTGGTGGTGCGTCTGGAGTGCCAAGAACATCACCTCTCTTGATATCTTTCTTTTCTATACCTCTAAGGTTGAAACCAATGTTATCACCTGCTTCTGCTGAAGGCATCTCTTGGTGATGGGTTTCAATTGATTTAATCTCACCTTGAGCGCCAGATGGCATTACAATGATTTTTTGTCCTGCTTTCATGGTTCCAGTCTCAACTCTACCTACAGGTACAGTTCCGACACCAGTGATTGTGTAAACATCTTGGATTGGAACACGTAGTGGTTTGCCTACTGGTTTTTCTGCTACTGTAAAGTCATCAAATGCTTGTAG
>JASFUC010000150.1:0-3711 GCA_050050475.1 Nitrosopumilaceae archaeon | reverse complement strand
CAAAAATAGTTTTGATTAAATCATTCCAGGCAAGTGCCGCCACTAAACCAAATGCGGCTGAAACCAGGGCAGCTATTTTTTCCATCATATCGATTTTAAAACCCTGAAAAGATTCTTTTTTACTCAACAGGGCTTTTGAAGCAGTACAAGGATTTAAAAAGAATGTTAAATTTTTTAAACAAATGTTCTTGAGTTAGCAATAGCCAAGAAGAGCAATTAAAAAAAGAATACTTCGATTGTCAACAATCTGTATAACCTAAAGATTTTATTCAAACCAACTAACTATTCTTGTGCTCAATACAGTCTACAAAGATGCCATTATGAATAGAGACAAGATGTTGTCGATACTCAGAGGACCAAAATTTGAGCAAATTCTCAAAGTCGCCAAAGAAAATTGGGTAGAATTTGAGCCTAAAAAACATGAATCCGTTACAGCGGGGATTGATTCTAGTTTTAACAACACCAAATTTCAAGGAATTGAACTTTGGGCAACTACTGCAGTATCAATTAAAACCGATGGAGAAGTCCTAGTAGATCTTCATAGTTCTGGTTTAGGTTCGGATTTAGATTTGTCAAGGATTGCAAGTAAAATGGAGATCGAAGCTTGTGAAAAGACAGTGGACGAAGTAGACTTGGTATTAATGGATGGGTCTCTTCATTCTCAATTTATGACAAGACAGTCATCTTTAGACGCTTTAGTTGTTAAAATCATGAAAAAGAAAAATAATGTAATTTTTATCGCAAAGACATCAAATACAAAAAAACAATTTGAAAAGTTTGGTTCACTTGCGGGAGATATTTTTTATTATAATCATGTGACAAAAGGACCTGGATTCTCAAAATTATTTGTTGAAAAAAAATATGGACAAGAAAAAACTATTTCATCCACATTTGTAAGATTAAGTGAATCTACACCTATAATCAAATTGGAATTTTTAGGAAATGATCATGATGAAAATGAAATTAAATCTGTTTTAAACAAATTGTACAAAAATAGTGTAGGAGGGTACCCTTATGCCCTAAAGCTTGCTCACAATAACTGTAAAATATCCGATAAAGAGCTTTCAAAAATGGTAAGTCTTTTGGGTTTGAGTAACGAGATAGGATCTAGAGAGGTTTTAGGATGAGTTTAGGATATGTAATTGGAGAATCAAAACCAACTTTTGTAACTGCACTTACATCAAGACCTCTTTCAGTTGGAGAATACATCATAATCGATACAGAAGAAGGAAAAATTTTAGGATTAGTTGAGAAATCAAAAATATCAAGCGCAGCTTTTGCAGATGTTAGAAATTTTGATGAGGCAGCGGAAAGTACAGAAATTGCAGAGATAAACAGGCGAGATAAGACATTTTCTTCCAATATAGGAATCTTAGGATTTTTAGATAAATTACAGAAGGGGCAGTCCATAATTCCTGCAATACCACCCATCCCAGGCACGGAGATAACTCAGCCAACCAAAGAAGAACTAGATGGCATTTTTAGCTCCCAGGAGAAAGGATGGGTAAAAATTGGGAATCTTTTACGAAACAAGACAATAGAAGCCAAAGTAAACCTAGACAAAATTGTTTCAAGGCACTTAGGAATATTAGCAATGACTGGAATGGGTAAAAGCAACCTAGTATCCCTTGTTGCCAAACAAATTGGAAAACTAAATGGGACAGTAATTATTTTTGACTATCATAATGATTACACCACTCTAAACATTCCACGAATTAATGTTATTGATGCAAAGATTAATCCTAGATTGTTAGACTCGGATCAATTATCAGAAGTATTAGAAATTAGAGATGGTGCTAATGTGCAGCAAAGAGTTTTGCGAATGGCCTTTACAAAAAGTGTTAGAGAATCAAAAGAATTTTGGAAAAAACTAGAAAACGAATTAGAATTTATTGTAAATGCAGAAGATAAGAAACTAAAAGAGATTAGAACTTCAGCTTATAGAGTTCAAGATATAGTGGAAGAATCTCAGAAAAGGTTTGAAGACATACTAGATCCCGATATGGGAGATCCGATTAGTTTCATAAAAGAAGGCAGAACTAACATCCTTAACATTTCAGAGCTATCAGAAAAACAAGCTAATGTTGCAGTTGCATTTTATCTCCAGCAATTGCTAAAAGATAGAAAAGATGCAAGCATAGCCAAACATGGGAGATCAAAAAGAGAAAGAAACTATAGATTCCATTCGCCAATATTTGTAATCATAGAAGAAGCTCACGTCTTTATCCCAAAAGATCATGATACAAGTGCAAAATATTGGGCTGCAAAGATTGCAAGAGAAGGTAGAAAATTTGGACTGGGACTCGGTATTGTATCCCAGAGGCCTAGGAGTGTAGATCTTAATGTTCTAAGCCAAATGGGTTCATTTGCCATAATGAAAATAATTCAAGAAGACGACCAAAGGCAAATCGCCTCAGCTGCGGAATCAACCAGTCGTGAATTAATATCCCAATTAACTTCTTTGAATGTAGGAGATGCCGTTTTGGTAGGACAATGGACTAATTTGCCCTCTCTAGTACATGTTGATGAGGTGAAAGAGAAGGTAATGGGATCAGATCAAAGTGCCGTTAATGCATGGGAAAGCGCAGAAAAAATGAAAGAAATTGCCGTTGAGTCAACCCAAGGATTGGTTCAAAAAGATTTGTTGTTGGACTAAATGTTATTCTCACATATTTCCGATACCCATTTGGGATTAGTACAATATGGTTCAGAAGAAAGGGAGCAAGACATCTATCAATCATTTAATGAGGCCATTGATACTTCTATCAAGGACCACATAGATTTTGTATTATTTGCAGGAGATATTTTTCATGTTCCAAATCCCAACGGAACCGCAATTGTTCAAATGGCAAATGCATTAAAAAGATTGAAACAGAACGAAATCGATTCATTTTTTATTTTAGGAGAGCATGACATTAGTAGAATTCGCACAACACCAATTCCATATGTTTATCATAATTTAGAATTTTCAAGATATATTGGACAAGGAAAACCCTTTGAATACAAGGGCATTCTTTTAACAGGTTTGGATAAAATCAGAAAAACTGAAATTCCCAAATACGAAGAAAAATTCGCAGAATTACAAAATATTGCAAGGAATCATTCAGGTCACAAAATCTTAGTTATGCATCAGGGAATTACAGAATTTAACAAATTTGCAGGAGAGTTACAATCAACTGATTTACCAAAAAATTTTTCATATTATGCAATGGGGCATTTGCACGACACAGGTATAAAAAATTTTAGCCATTTAGAAGGTCCAGTCGCATATCCTGGATCCATTGAACTGACAACAAGCGAGGGAATTAAAGAAGCAAATAAAGGATTTTTCGAAGTAGATATTTCTGGAAAAGAAGTAAAACCCAATTGGATCGAATTAGACACTAGATCCCAATTTTCTTTCAAAACAGAGTATGATGAAATCGAAAAAACAATTAAAGAAATTTCTCAGAAAATTTCCTCAATAGAAAGAAAACCCATAGTGGAGCTAAAAATCCAAGGAGAGAGCATCGAAACCGATAAAATTCAGGCACAAATTTCCACATTACAGTCACAAACGCTTAGATGTTTTTGGAGAATAATGACAAAGGAGGTTCCAGATTCGTCTGTATTTCTAGACAGACCCCACGCCATAGATGACGAGATGCTCAAACTGTCGGCCAAAGCTTTAGGTTCTGAGAAAATGGCTAATTTTGCAATCAAAGAGCTTCT
>JASFUC010000149.1:0-3727 GCA_050050475.1 Nitrosopumilaceae archaeon | reverse complement strand
TTCATTATTGATACTATTTGCTGAGAAGGCACATTCATCTTGTATCTTTTTGACTTGCCATCTTGAGATGATTTTATTAGTCCTGTTTCTTCAATTCTTTTTAAATGCCAGCTAATAGATGCTTGGGCAATTCCAACATGTTTGGAAATCTCTGATTGTGTAGGGTTTGTTTTTTCCAGAATTATCATTATTACCTCTCTTGCAGTTTCTTGGTTGAGAATTTTGAGAATTTCTTTTTGATTTTGTTCAAATAATCCAACTTGAAAAAAGTACTTGTGAAAATTCTGTTTCTCAGAAGTAATTTTTCCCTGTTTTTCAAGCAAATTAAGATGATATTGTATGGTTCCCATTGACATTTTTATCTCCCTTTTGATATGACGCAAATGACATCCTGGATTGCTCTGTATGAATTGTAATACTTTGATAGTATTACTGTTGGGCTCCTCATTCACAATACCCCAACCTTCTCACCAGTAGAAAAAGTATATCCAACTCACTGTGTTTTATCAACTAATCAAAAATTATGTGTCTGAATATAATACTTGTAGTACAATCCTCTATCATTTGACTATTTCCACATAAACTCGACCACAGTTTTGAGAATCTAATTTTCATTGATTAGAGAATTGTATCTGAATTATAAAATAAAAGAATTGGAAATCTCTCTCGTGAACAAATACCTTAAGGTCAACAAATCAATGCAATTAGCTATTGCATCTGTGGCAATTTTGATGCTACTAACAGGATCTGTCTATCTTTTTGTGGCAGTCGGAGAAATTGCAGAGGGCGTTGAAGAACATGAGGCAGAACCTGATGAATCCATAGAAGGAGTTCTAGTTGAAACTGCCTTGTTTGCTACAGTGGGAGGCGCATATATCCCAGTAGGATTGTGGGCAATAAGCAGCAGAAATTCAAGCAGAACACCTTATTTTCTTGCAATAATTGGTTCTGGTTCTTTGATAATCCTATACGTTTTATCAAGAACTGTGGATCTTCCTGTTGTTGGAATTCAAGATGATGTGGGATTCATTGACATCTTAAGCAAAGTCCTACAGTCTGCAATAATTGCTGCTTCTGCGTACATCATAGTTGAAATCAGGAAACAAAAAAATCTAGCTTCACTTAGGGTGAACTAGATTTTTTATTTTTTTATTTGATATATGTTCTTACCAATTAATAGAAACTATTCATAATTTTTTATTTCTAAAAACTTTATGAAAAACCCATAATACAACTATCTGTGAATTGGCTCATGTTTTTGATTTTTTTTAGATTGATTTTTAAAAAAACTAAAATTTTTTAGGAGGAAATTTAAATAATTTCCAAGTTAACTTCAAGTCCGTTACTGTTCCATGCAAAAATATCGTTTTCTCCAAATGGATATCGCACTATGAGGGAAATCAGCTGAAAAAAATTATTCAGGTCAGTAACTGAGGGATGCCCATTACCACTTGGATGCGAATGTACCGTTCCCACGTAGCTAAGATCAGCCGGCAGCATGTGATGTGGAAATCCAGAGGAAGAATGTGCACTAAATGAAAAGGGAGGGATCACCAGCCCATCAATTAGAATATTGCCTTTTTTGGATTTTCCACGTAAAATAAGAATTCCTTCGTTTGGGTACTTCATTTTACAGTAGGAAAGTATGCTGTTCAAAACCTCTTTTTTAAGAAAAATCTTGCGTTCAGATAAATTCAAAACAACGTTTTGTTTTGATTTGCTCATTCGAAAAAACATACACTTAGATCAGCACATTTTGTATTAAGTCCTGATTAACATTGTTAAATCATCCTTAAATGAACACAATTTGGTTCAAACTATGAGAAAATGGTTCAACAAAATGAATGAATGTATTTAGAGTGGAAAAAATGATAAACATGAGAAATTATTTGTATGCTAAGAAATTAAAGTCAAAAAACTAAACCTAAAACTAAAATTCTGAAAAAGGAAAAACAATGAAAAAGCTAGATTCCAAGTCCCAAGAGAAGATTCCAACCCCAAAGGAAATTCTGGACAAATTACTAGAAAGAAATGTATCTAGGTACATGAGTTCACGGATTTTGCTATTGGATGAAGAAATGGTTCTTTCTCAGGCAACTGCCCTAATGCAGAAAAAAAACTGTAATGAGATAATTGTAATCAATAAACTGTCGCAACCTTTGGGAATTGTAACAGGTAATGATATTCTGCGTAGGGTCGGCGAGCAATTTACAAAACCGCAAACTACTAGACTTGATGATGTGATGACATTCCCGCTTGTCACCATAAAACACAATGAGAATTTGCGGCAGGCTCTTGAAAAGATGAGAAGAAATAGGATAAGAAAGCTTGCAGTAACATCAGACTTTGGCAGTGTAATTGGAATTTTATTTAGCGAGACAATTGCAAATCTGATAAGAAATTCCATATCAAAAAAAACCCCAGCCGCATCAACGTTTAGTGCTGTTTTATGGAATCTAGGTTCAGTTTTGTCGTTTGCAGGGGTACTTATGATCATTCCTGCAATTTTGTCTACTGCATTAGGTGAGACCGATGTTGCAACGGGAATTTTTCTTATGGTTACTCTTTTCTTGATATCAGGATTTCTACTAAACTCGTATGGCAGTAAACACCCCCTTAATCTCAGGGCAATGTCGATTTTGGTGTTCTCAAGTTTTGTTATATTGGTTTTGTTTGGGACAATACCGTATCTTTACATTTCGCCATATGACTCAGAGGATCCAATAGATATCTTCTCTGATAGTTTATTTTCAAGTTCTGCTGCATTTACCACGGCAGGAGTAACCTTGTTTGATACCCCAGAGGACTTGCCCCAAAGCTTTACCTTCTATAGGGGATTTTCGCAATTTGTTGGCGGGCTGAGCTTCATCTATCTTATCATGACTGCCTTTTATCCAGAAGAAAAACTACATTCGATGCACGGTTTTATTTCAGGTCAAACACCAAGACTAAAAGAATTATTTGGAACAATCACAATTGTATTTTCAATTTATGCAGTTATTATTGCATCATTGCTCTTCTACTTTGGATCTGAAAACATTATTGACAATTTTTCCCTCGCAATGAGCACATTATCAACAGGGGGATTTCTACCTGATTCTCAAATTTTCTCAAAGATTGGGATGGGGGGAGAATTTGTGCTGATTGCAGGAATGATACTTGGGACTCTCCCATTTGCATTTCATTATGGTTTTGTTAGAAAAAAATTTCTTTCTGCAAAGCTTAGCAGGGAGGTTTTAGTCTATCTAGGACTGCTTGCAGCGGGATTGGCGATATTTGTACTTGCAACCCAAGGGAATATTTTTGAAGATGCATTTACTGTGATAGCTACAAGCACGACAGCTGGATTTCAGGTTGTAGATATGAGTGCCCTTGCAGTTTCCCCAAAAATCATACTCACAATACTTATGCTAATCGGAGGATGTGGATTCTCAACTGCCGGAGGGATCAAAATATTCCGGTTAATTGACCTTTCTTCCATGAAAGAATTGTTTTCTAGAAAAAAATGGTCTGAAGCAAGTACGGACAGAAAAAACGATGTAATTTCAATATTGGTCGTGATTTTTCTTTACCCTACCATCCCACTTTTAGGTGCGCTATACCTTAGTACTGAGGGTTTTGACTTTTATGATTCGTATTTTGAAACAATTGGTGCCATAACTACCGCAGGTCTGGGATCGGGCATATTGGGTCCTTCCCTTGATCCTTTAGGGAAAATAATTGCCAG
>JASFUC010000148.1:0-3740 GCA_050050475.1 Nitrosopumilaceae archaeon | reverse complement strand
GTAAATGTGAGCAATTCCCCACTTTGCTGGACCTTCTTTTTTGGTCTCAGGCTCAGGTTTTGCCTTTTGCTCGGCTTTGGATTCAGTTGCAGTCTCCTCAACTTTCTCTTCTGCAGGAGCTTCTGCTATTGGTGCTTCTTTTTCCTCTACCTGAGCTTCAGTTTCTGACAATGTCTGCTTAGGTTCAAAAGGGTTTAAAAAACATTGATTTTGCCTCAAACCTGCCACGCCAAGACTTCTTATGTGATAATTGAGGTTTGAGCATGTGAGTCCAATCATTTTTCTTGTAATTGCAGTCGGGATTGGATCGGCAATTGTAGGATCAATGGCAATCCAATTTTTTGCACAGGCAAACAACGCTCCACAACAACTAGACTTGGAAGAAAAATGTGAAAAGATTGCCTCTGAGGGATTCAAGATACAGGTAAAGTACTCAGAGATTGATTTTGATAAAATGCCAAAAGAAGATGCAGATGCGCTGAGGTATCTTGATGACTTGTGGATTAGGGACTGTGCATCACAATTATCGCCTGAGACTATTTTCAATATTGCAAAGAGAGTCGAGCAGGATTATTACTCAGGTGAATAGGACGTATGACAATTTCTACCTTCTCCTTTTCTCACAATCTTCAGAAACAATTTTTTTACATCTCTGTTTTGAATCTGTTTACATAATAACACCAATTAGGGTCAGTTGATATTAAACCTCAATTAACATTGTTAATTTAAATTTAATAAATTATTTTTGCATTATAATTTTGATTTCCATATGAAAACAAGAGAAAAACTGCAAATATCTACAATTGCAATTTTGTCTTTGGTTTTGTTATCTTATATTTTGGTCGACTTTCAAGAAAAAGATACGAGTGGCAATTCCTTAAATCCTCTCAATCAAGACATAATAAACAAAGCCGAAGCTTCAAATTCGCAAGCACTTGAACCGATTAATGAAGCCTCTCTAGAACTGCACAACAATTCCTTTACAAAAATTTACAATTCTGTATCTGACTCAGTCGTGCAAATCGCAAGCACTAGAGAAAATTCCAACAAATCCATCATCGTAAATGGAAATCTACTTGAACAGCAATCAGTAGCTACTGGTTCGGGGTTCGTATATGATAAAGCAGGACACATTATTACAAACAACCATGTAGTTGAGGGATCAACTACAATAGAGGTTACTTTTAACGGCGGCAATACGTATTTTGCAAAGTCAATTGGGACTGATGTCTCCAATGATATTGCAGTTTTGAAAATAACTGATGATGTTCCTGCAGATGAAATTATTCCCTTAGAATTAGATGACTCTTCAGATTTAGTTGTAGGAGAGCCTGCAATAGCAATCGGGAATCCTTTTGGACTGAGCAACACAATGACAGTAGGAATAATTAGCCAAACTGGAAGGCTCTTGCCAAATCAAGAAGGATTTTCAATACCTAATGTAATTCAAACTGACGCTGCAATAAATCCAGGAAACTCAGGTGGTCCGCTTCTTGACTTGGATGGCAAAGTTATAGGAATGAATACTGCAATACAAACTAACACTGGAGAGTTCTCAGGAATTGGATTTGCCATTCCCTCAAACACTATAGAAAAAATCGTTCCTATTCTTATTGAGAAGGGAGTCTACAAACATCCTTGGATTGGAATATCTGGAATGAATATCAATTCCAAGATTTCTGATGCACTGGGTTTGCCAAAAAACTACAAAGGGGTATTGGTTGCCAATGTTATTGAAGATAGTCCAGCAGAAAAGGCTGGAATCAAAGAAGCAGTATACAACACCAAACAAGAGATTAGAGGGGGCGACATTATCATTGCAATAGATAAAACACCAATCAACAGGATGGCCGACATAATTGATTACATATCTACAAAGGAAGTTGGTGACACTGTACAATTTACAATAAACCGTGATGGCAAAACAATTGATCTTAGTGCAACTTTGGCCAGCAGACCTGACACTTAGTTTCTCTTGATTTTTAAAAAATCTGATATTATAGACTCGTTTGCTGAATCTACATACAATTATTAGAACAATTTATGAACTTGCTATGCTTGGGTTGATCATATCTTGGATCGCAGAACCCATTATTCGAGCAAAACCGGAACCATAAAAAATGAAACTTGATGTTCCTACAATTCTTGGAATTTTCACTGTTTTTATTTTATGCATATTTGCCTCAAGTATCGCAATTTTGGATAATCCTGCAAACTCAGTTCAGTTTATTGATTCACAACCCTCGATTAGTTCACTAGAGCGAGACTCGAAAATATTGTCTGAGATAAACCAACAGGCAATTTTTTATCAAAAAAATAATGAAACGGAAAAATTATCAGAGCAGAAAAAATTAATGCATGAAAGACTAGAAACAATTTCCAGTCAAACCCTTAGATTAAACATCTTCATTGATGATCTCT
Source organism: Nitrosopumilaceae archaeon (assembly GCA_050050475.1). Classification (GTDB taxonomy): domain Archaea; phylum Thermoproteota; class Nitrososphaeria; order Nitrososphaerales; family Nitrosopumilaceae; genus Nitrosomaritimum. The sequence continues at coordinate 1,319 of JASFUC010000148.1, read as the reverse complement.
ACGATTCATTATTCCCTTTTGCGGATGGCTCTGAAATCAAAATTCCTGAAGATAAAGAACAAATTGAGATTTGCAATATTGCCGAAAACCTGCCCCTCCACTTTGAGAAAATCAAAAATGCAAGAATGTTCAAAATGTTTGCAGAAAAATACTCTGAATATCCAATAGAACTATCCCTTCAAGATGAGAGAAGAAACAATTCATCTTTCCATTTTGGCCTTATTGCAAAGTCAGATGATGGAAGGTATGCATTAACCTATTTTCATGTCAATTCATGTACCAATGAGATAATTGATGCCGATGATTACTTTCTATCTTGCCACAATGACCAAATACATGAAGTCTTTGGAACAAAGAACCGCGGATACGTTCTGGCAAGCCTGAATCACACGGATTTCTGCACTATCCCACTTGATGACTGGCATCAGTCATTGTACGACTATGGAAGGAAATTATCTGAAAAGGAAGAACAATACATTCACCAACTAGAGAATGCAAAATATGATGATGAAACCGTAAGAGCCCTTCAAATAGAAATGCGCCAGATTGGATTGCTACATAACTTGGTAGTGATGATGGTATCAGAAACCGTAGAAGACAAAGCAATACAAGAAAAAATTCAAGGGTACAAAAAAACATACGGCACTTTTCCCGATGAATTTTTGAAATTACTTGAAAAGAAAAAATGAAATCAAAATTCGTAATCTTGATTGGACTTACACTAATGGCAGAAGGATTCTTGGTTAACGTCTATTCATCTTTAATTTTATTTCCGCCAACCAATCTGCCAATGATGAATCCAATTGAGGGAATGGATTATGTTTTGGTTTTGTACAAACAAGTCTTTTTGATCAGCGGAATCATTGGAATACTAATTACTGTTGCAGGAATCATTCTTTGGAAAAAAAGAAAGTAAACTACGATCAGAAGAATTTTTATAAAAAATAATTTTAAAATTAAACCTTGTTATTTTTGTTTTGTACTTTTGTTACATTCATTCCATGTAATTTTTGTTTCTAACACTTGTGACAAATCTTACATTGTTACAAAAAACATTGGTATGGTCGTGAGGTATTACGTTATGAAAAATTTTATACTGACAAGATTCTAAATAAGGTATTTACCTTAAGATGCCGTGACCATTTACATTTGTCCAAAGTGCGGCAAGCGAAGTCACTATTCATTAGAACCAGATGGTGAAGAAAGGGTTTGTATCAGATGTGTGATGATATTTAAAGTGAAACATCAATTTCATGGAATTTCTGAGGCCTGATTAGAAACTTCATTTGTTGTGGATACGCTAAAATCAAAATTTTACA
>JASFUC010000147.1:0-3750 GCA_050050475.1 Nitrosopumilaceae archaeon | reverse complement strand
CCACTGTGGTTTGTCTGCATCTGGTCTTGCATGTTCCAGTGTCACCTAGCGGGTGAAGGGATTAGAAATTAATTTCAGGTAGATAGATGAAGTGTGTTAATTATTCGTCGGTATTTGCTATTTTACGATAGGAAAAACATAGGATTACAGGTTTTAATTCAGTTAACATCGATTAACTGATCAGGAAACAATCTTTTGATTTTTTTACAGATTCAAGTCCGGCAGGATTAAGAGGGTTTTGGTGATTATTTTGGTTCCAAATAAGAATGAAATTAATCGTTTAGATAATTCAGGGTAAGAATCCGTAGGACTTCATATTTTACTAATAACATTTGATTCAATTTAGGCATGTTTTATTGGCCACGATAGTTATTTCTTTGACCATTTTTGCATCCATTCAAGCAAATTAGATATTGATTCAATTAACTCCTGACCTTTTTTTGTCAGTTTGTATTCTACTCTTGGAGGCACTTCAGCAAATGTTTCTCTTTCCAGTATTCCTTCTGAAACTAATTCAGATAATCTTACAGATAGGGTCCTGCTACTAATTCCCTTTAGTGATTCTTTGAATTGTTTGTGTCTGACAGGCTCTGTAGTACAGCACAACGGAAAAAGAATTTCTAGTGTTGCCCTTTTTGTAATAAGATCTCTTATTTTTGCAGTTTCTTTCAACAATTTTGATGCATCATACCCCTCAAATTCACATTTGTTTTGAATTACTGGGAGTTTCTTTCCTTTAGTTTCCAAAAGTACACCTACTGTACAAGATTATACTTGACAATTTTAATAGTTTACCTAGTAAACTGTAACATGGAAAATTCAATTAAAGAGGACATTAAAAAAAGATATTCCAAGATAGTAATGTCTGGAAATGATAGTTGTTGCTGCATGCCTGGAGAATGCAAACCGGGAGATTCTCCAGTAGATGCAACAAAATTAATTGGTTATGATCAAAAGGATCTAGAATCAATTCCTCAAGAAGCAATTCTGGGGGTAGGATGTGGGGCTCCAATTAATCATGCTGAACTAAAAGAAGGAGAGATAGTAGTTGACTTGGGTTCAGGAGCTGGAATAGACATATTTCTTGCTGCAAAAAAAGTTTCAAATTCTGGAAAAGCAATTGGGATAGACATGACAGATCAAATGTTACAAAAAGCCAGAGAGAATGCAGTAAAAGGAAACTATTCTAATGTTGAATTTAAAAAAGGAGACATTGAAGAATCCATTCCATTGAATCATAATTCTGTGGATGTAGTAATAAGCAATTGCGTTATCAATCTTACAACAAACAAGACAAATGCATTCAAAGAAGTCTTTAGAATTTTAAGAAACAACGGCAGAATGGTAATTTCAGATTTAATCACAGATGTCGAATTGCTTTCAGGAGAAATCAATTCTGATCAATGGTGTGAATGCATTGATGGCGCCCTTACAAAAGAAAACTATCTTTCATGCATAAGACAGGCAGGATTTGAAAAAATCGAAGTGTTAGAAGAAAGAGCATACATGGAAGGAGAAAAGATCAATGGAAGAAAGATTTCAAGCTTTGTAATAAAGGCAGTGAAGTGATTTTCAAAAACCATGAAAAAGATTCTTTTCGTTTGTGTTGAAAATGCAGGGCGAAGTCAGATGGCAGAGGCATTTTTCAACAAATACCTTCCAAATGGATTTCAACCAATAAGTGCAGGAACAAAACCTGCGACAAAAGTAAATCCAACAATTGTACAGGCAATGAAAGAAATAGGAATCAATATTGAGAGTAATTCTCCTCAGAACATCTCGCAAAAAATGATAGATGAGGCCGAAATTGCAGTAAACATGGGATGCATGGACAAAGAAGCATGCCCGGCACTGTTTCTAAACAACGTGGAAGATTGGCAGATACAAGACCCAAAAGGAAAATCCATAGAACAAGTAAGAGAAATTCGTGACCAAATAGAACAAAAAGTAAAAGATTTCATAGTTTCTATAACTTAAGGAGAATCGGTTGGATTCAAAGGACGATACAATTTATCAAAAAGAATTAGATTTTTTTAGTAAATACCTTTCCATATGGGTTGCTGTTTGTATCATAATAGGAACTGCAATAGGATATTACTTCCCAGGAACATCTGATTCTCTTGCAAATTTAGAGTATGCAAATGTGTCAATCCCTATTGCCATGGTTTTGCTTATGATGATGTATCCGATAATGCTCAAAGTAAAATACACTGAGTTAATCAAAGTTCGAAAAAATGCAAAGCCGTTATCGTTTACTGTCATAGTCAACTGGGGAATCAAACCATTTACCATGGCACTGATAGCATGGGTTTTCATGCATTTTGTTTTTTCTGATTTTATTTCCGGTACACTGCAAAACGAGTATGTTATGGGAATGATCATTCTTGGTCTAGCTCCATGTACTGCAATGACTCTTGTCTGGACATATCTAGCGAGAGCGAATCTAAGCTGTGCTTTGATTCAAGTAACAATTAATGATTTGATAATTTTGGTATTATTTGCACCTACAGGAATGTTTCTTTTGGGATTAACTACTGGATTTCCCGTGCCTTTAGATACATTATTTTTCTCAGTAATGCTTTATGTTGCAGTTCCGCTGGGTTTTGCAGCAATTACTAAGCAAATTATAACTGCAAAGAAAGATGAAAAATGGCTTGAGCGAAAATTCATCATAAATGCCGAAAGGGTCACACCTATTGGACTTTTGATAACCTTGGTTCTAATCTTTATTTTTCAGGGAAGTACAATTATTGAGAATCCATTACACATTGTATTGATTGCGATTCCTCTTTTGATTCAGACATATCTTGTCTTTGCAATAGGATATTTTGGGACAAGAAAGCTTCGCATTCCTTTTGCAGAGGCTGCACCTTCGGCATTCATTGGAGCAAGTAACTTTTTTGAGCTTGCTGTAGCAGTGGCCATAATCTTATTTGGGATACATTCAGGTGTAACACTTGCTGTAGTTGTAGGAGTTCTTGTGGAAGTGCCTGTGATGCTTTCCCTAGTAAAAATAATGAAGGCAAAAAAAGCAAAATTTGAGTTTGGTAAATCTATCTAATCACCAATACTGGAACTTTTGAGCTATGCACAACTGCATTTGATACACTTCCAAGAAGCATTTGCTTTATTGTACCCCGCCCTCTTGCACCAATCACAATAAGATCAAATTTCTTTTTCTGAGCAAAGTCAATAATTTGCTTTGCCTCGTGTCCGAACACAATCTCTTTTTTGAATTTAATTGAGTTTTTTATGACCTGATTTTTTGCAGTATCAAGAAATTTTTCAACTTTTTTTAATTCGTTTTGGGTTTGAGGTACGTATATCAAATTAGGATTATCAAAAGCAGTACGCAACACATACAAGGCACTAATTGATGCACCACATTTTTTGGCAAGAAAGATTGCCTTTGTCAATGCCTTAAACGAGTTTTTTGAACCATCCATTGGAACAAGAATTGTTTTGATTTTTTCCATATTGGATGGTTACAATTAGGACTTAAAAATGAAAGTAGAACTATCAGATTTGTGATTTTTAGTTCAAATCAGTAGAGATTTGAATGGGTTTAGTGATTCTCTAGATTCAAGTCCTCCTAGATTTGAACGGTTTTACTGTTAAAATTGGTCCCGATTTCCTATTTTGAGTGATATTCCAACATAGTCAGTTTATCATCATTAACTTAGATGAATACGTAATATTGTAATAATCAAGCAACTCATTTCAAGTATTGGGAACTAGGATAGTTTTCCA
>JASFUC010000146.1:0-3753 GCA_050050475.1 Nitrosopumilaceae archaeon | reverse complement strand
AAAACAATGGGTTTTGCAAACAAACTTCCCATCCAAACCCCCATGAAAAAACACAAACAATCATGAAACCTTTTGGCGTTTGGGGGGTGATTGCTCCTTTTAACTTCCCATCAGCGATTGCAATTGGCATGACAACTGGTGCATTGATTACAGGAAACACTGCCATCTTAAAGCCTGCAAGTGCTACTCCAATCTCGTCCTATTTTTTTGTCAAAGAATTGATAAACAGGTTGCCTAAAGGTGCGGTTAATTTTGTTACCGGTGAGGGTAGCATAGTTGGAAAAACAATTATTGAAAGCCCCGAGATAGACGGAATCGCCTTTACTGGCTCACAAGACGTGGGGCTGACAGGAATCAAGAAATTTGCTGAGAGAGGATCAAAACCCTTTATCGCAGAAATGGGAGGAAAAAACCCTGTAATCGTGACAAAAAACGCAGATTTAGAAAAAGCCGCTCAAGGTATCGTTAGAGCAGCTTTTGGTTATGGGGGACAAAAATGCAGTGCATGCTCAAGAGTGTATGTCCAAAAGGAGGTAGCAGATGAGTTCACTCAAAAGTTGCTAGAAAAAGCAAAATTATTGAATATTGGAATGCCTTGGAAACGCGGGTCTTTTATGGGTCCTGTAATCAATGAGGATGCAATAAACAAATTCAAAGATGCAGTAGATTTAGCACACAAAGATGGAAAGATAATTCTTGGCGGAAATATTCTAAAAGATCAAGAACGTGACGCTGGATATTTTGTTGAACCTACAGTAGTCAAAAACCTTCCAAGAAATCATAAATTAATTAAAAAAGAGCTATTCTTGCCATTTCTCTGCATGGATACATATGATGATTTTCATGAGGCAATCCAACTGGCAAATGATTCAGAATATGGGCTAACAGCGGGAATTTTTTCAGAAGATAAAAAACAAGTAGAAGAATTTTTCCAAAAAATCCAAGCAGGAACAGTTTATGCAAACAGAGAAGCAAGTGCAACTACTGCAGCATTAGTTAAAAGCCAACCATTTGTTGGATGGAAAAGCTCTGGCTCCACTGGTAAGGCCGCAGGTGGAGAAAATTATTTGCAACAATTTTTGAGATCTCAGACTCAAACTTTATGTGATTGAATAAAGGAGCTTCCCAACAACAAGATATTGCTTTTTCTTTCCTTCAACCGCCTAATAGAATAAGGTAGCCAATTTGTTCCATATGGGATATAATCAGATACAACAAAACCGTCTTTGACAAGTTTGGGCTTTAACTCCTCTCTTACCCCCTTTAGCAGCTGGAATTCAAACTTTACCTGATTTGCTTTTGATAAATTCATTGCCAACTCTATTAGTTTTGAATCATGGGTTGCAATACCAAATTCATTTCCCTCTTCAAACAAAAACATCATAATTTTCTCATAGTTTGCATCAACTTCGCCTCTGGTTTTGTATGAAATCTTTTTGTCTTCACTGTATGCCCCCTTTACCAGCCTAATTTTTGCTCCATGGTGAATCAATCCCTTTACATCATCTAAACTTCTCTTGAGATTTGCCTGGATAGCCACACCTAGGCGCTCGTATCTGGAAAACAAATCATGGTATAATTCAAGAGTCTCATCGGTATGATCAGAGGATTCCATATCAATCCAAACAAAGACATGTGATTTGGATGCTGCATCAATTATTTTTTCAAAGTTCTTCAAACAAGCCTCGTGAGAAATGGATAATCCTATCTGGGATGGTTTTATTGAGATAGCTCCCCTTACCTTCCATTCCCTAAAGGATCTGATAATCTTGTTGTATTCAGAAATTGTTTCTAGTATTGGTTTTGATTCTGTATGATATTCACCGAGTTTGTTTATGATGGCATGTCTGCCATTTTTGTAAGCTTCTTGTGCAGATCTTAGAGCATCATCAATGTTGTCTCCTGCAATCCATTTTTTTGCAAACCTAAAGAGTACTTTTTCCATTAGGTTTGTGGCACTTGTCATCTGAAAGAAATACGAGGCAAGGTATTTGAAATGTTGGTTCTTTTTTTAATTAAAATCAATGAAAATTATCAATTCTCAATATGAGTTCTTTTGCCTTAGAATATTAATTCCTAAAACCTGTAAGGTTAAACCACAGAGAACTTTTTTATTGCCAACTTTGTAGGAAATTTTATTATTTTAACTAGGATTATTGCTTTTTACTATTCAATTTTTCTCTGTACCAAGAGAGATCAGAAAATACAATTTTACACTCTTCTCTTTTTTCCAATCTTTCATTTTCCCCTTTTTCCTCTACCTTTATTTTTTGATTTTCAGAATCTTCTCTTTTTTCCAATTCCTCAATTTTTTTAAATAACTTGTTGGTAAGGTGCACTAACAATTCTTTGGTTTTTTCTAACTCTTGAATTTTGATCATATCAGCTGACTCGTGATACGAATCAATTTTATCGTCAGGTTTTTTTATTTTTTCAATTTTTAGGCCTTTTGTTTTTAATAACCATTCAAGATAATCCGGTACAGCTTCTTCTAACTCTAATTTAGGTGCCATCTTGTAACTATACCAATCTAATACTTAGTCTCATGTCAGTTAGAATACCAACTGACATTTTCCTATTAAGGGCAATTTTGGTTGTCTGAAGCCAAATCAACTCAGAAAGTGCCAACAACTACTAATTGAGGATTTATTCTTTTTTTTGAAATTATTCCTTCTTTTGGGGATTCACATAGACTTGATAGATATAGTACCATGCATCCATATTGATACTCTCCAAATGCTCTTGGATTACCTTTCCTTCCATGTTTGCATCATCATTTCCAAGATCTGATGGTTTTTGAATTACTTGAGCCATAGATTTACTATACACAAAATACGATATTATCTAGAGTATCAAGAGTTGATAAAAAATTAAGAAGATAGCTAATCAATGCATATGAATTATTTTGCAGTATGTACAGTGATGTCTCAAATGGAGTTTCTTCATGTACTCAGAGATCAGACCCATCTGCATGAAATGAAAGATACTAGAGAAGAATTTCCTCAACTAGAATGCAAGAGGTATGGTTTTGATTGCGGGTTTGTTGCAAATGGAAGAATTGAGAATATAATCAAGGATTTTAGGAGACATACACTTCAAGAACACTTTATTGATTATCCAGAAGGGGTATTGATGAAATTTATCTCACGCAAATACGGTAAAGTCTACAGTCCGCCACCTGAAACCTCAGAAAGCTCAATCTCATAGCCGGAAGGATCCACAATATATACAGAACGAGATTTTTCCCAGTCGACCTCACCACCATAGAGAATCGGCACTCCTAGTTCCTTACATTTTGTAATTACTTCAGAAAAATTATCAACATGAAAGCCAAAGTGAGCAATTCCGCCCTCGGGTTTCATGTCAGGAACTTCATAAAGACAAAGCTTGATGGAGTCATTACCGATAATTTTGGATGGAACACCTGCCTTGTTTGGATTTTCATCCTGTTTTACCTCAAAGTCAAACAGATTAGAATAAAACAAAACAGATTCTGCTAAATTCTTTACTTTCATGTTAACGTGATCAATTAATGTGGCAGAAATTTTGGTCAATAGAGTTATTGTCACTTTACAGGCAAAATAGTTTACGTCACAAATTAATACATGATCCTCTTACCACCATGTGTTTTCATGGCAATCACATACACAACCAGAATCACATTTCATCCGTTTACAATCTTCACATGATTTGTTTTTTAAATGACTCATTTTTACTGGAATAATTGCACGAATTATCATTTAAAGGACTCTA
>JASFUC010000145.1:0-3766 GCA_050050475.1 Nitrosopumilaceae archaeon | reverse complement strand
TAGTTGCAATTATTGGAATTGTTTTGGTTACTTATGGATTCTATAGCGGTGATTTTATAGCGGCTTTAATTTTAGGAGGAGTTTTGGCAATACTAAGTTTGAAATTAATTTACAAAACATCTCAGGAGTTAACCGATATTATTTCACCTGAATTAGTAAAAAAGGTAAGAAAAATCATTGTAAGCACTGAGGATGTTATAGATATTGGTGCCATCTTAATGAGAAGATCTGGCGACACCATATTTGCGGACATTACAATTTCATTAAGAGGAGACACCAGCTTTGACAAAGCACATGAAATTAGTAATCGAGTTGAAAAAAATATTAAAAATGAAATGCCTAATTGTGAAATCACTATTCATTTTGAACCAACTTGGGAAAATGTTCCATTAGATGCCAAGATTTTCGACATTGCAAAAAATATCCCAGGCGTCAAAGGAGTTCACAATGTAAGTACTCACAAATCAAAAGGAAAAACGTTTTCAAATTTGCACGTTATGGTAGACAGAGAAATTAATCTCTATTCAGCACATAAAATCTCAGAGATTGTTGAAGAAAAAATTCAAAAGAGCATTCCAGGAATTGAACATGTAACAATCCATTTAGAACCTTTCCTAACAGTGCCAGAAAATTTCAACAGAGAGGACAAAGCAACTGAAAGAGAAATTAGAGAAATTTTAAAAAAATATCCGGAGATTAAAAAAATTGGTCGTATAGTGTCACTTAATTTTGAAAACATTCTCAAAATTGATATCGATTGTTCATTTGATAGAGATTTATCTATTGAGAAAGTTCATGATTTGACATCGGAGATAGAGCAATTGATTCGCGCTGAAATTCAAAATGCAGTAATTACTATTCATCCAGAACCTGTTTGAGATTTTAGATAATAATACTGGTAAAATACATAATCAATAAACCAATAGCAATCCCTGATGCAACGGCAGCACTAGAGAGATTTGAATCGCCTTCTTCGCGAATCCATTTTAAGATAATTACGATAACTTGAAAAATTGCTCCTGCACCAATGGAAAGAAAAATAACTGAAGAGAAAGGAGAAAATGCAAAGCCCCCAACCCATGCACCAAAAATGGCAGGCGTCCCTGCGATCAATCCCAATCCCAAAAGCTTTCCGATGGTAGGTTTCCCTCGAGAAATAGGAGCAGCTATCGCAAGGCCTTCTGTAGTATTATGTAATGCAAATCCCACTATCAAAAAAGTGCTAAAGGCTATGGAACCCAATCCTACGGCAGATCCTATGGCAAGCCCCTCACCAAAATTATGTAATCCTATTCCAATAGAAATCATTAATCCTATGGCAACCGGTTTTGAGATCTTGATGGAATCTGCCTTACTTGTTAATTTTTCTGAAGTGTAGTATAATCCTAAAAAGGATAGTATTACAGTAGTTGCAATTAATAAAGTGCCGTTAAAACTTCCACTAAGATTTTCATCACCTACATCAATTGCCTCTTCAATAGAATCAATTCCCAAAAACAATAATAATCCTACAGTAAGTGCTAAAAAGAAATGATATTTGTTCTTGCTAATTTTTTTAATAAAGGGTAACCAAAGCAGACCAATCAATACAGGAATGATTCCAACATAAGTTCCAATTATTGCAAAAAATCCTGCAAACTCCAAATCAGGTTTTAATGCAGGTGCCGCAGCTTGGATTTCTCTTTCAAATCTAGTACCATCATCTGTGGTCAATCCGATCAGGTATGGTTCTGCTTTATTCCATTCAAATGGAATTCTAACTAATGCGGTTTCATAACGATTAAGAAATCTATCTGGCTCAATTGCCGCTGGTTGAATTCTATCATTAACATCAGCCATAACCACCTCAACAGAAATTGGCCCAGTGTTCCTAACAGTAACCTGAATTTCTGAATCCATAAATTCAATTTTTTCTAGAGTTAATTCTGGAAGGGGAGTTCCAAGATCTAAAAGTTCAGATCCGGGACCAAAAATATATGCAATCATAATTATTAAAAGGAAAAATGGTGCTAGTCCACTGGCAAGAATTCTTCCTTTTGATGATTTTTTATCAAGTTCCATAATCTGATTCCACTAACTCCTCACCGGGTTTGTCTTTTGCAAGGAAAATCCCAATCCATCCCTTCTCTGAAAATTCTACTTTGTGGGCATGAAATAGATATTTTCCGGGATATGTATACTCAAACTCCATGATTCCTCGCTCAGTCTGTGAGAGCGTAATCATGTCAGTGTACGATGACGGGACTGTATCGGTTCCAGTTGGGTAATAATGATACAAATTCCCATGCAAATGAAAATTATTGATAGGATCAAATTCAACCATATTAACTACATAAATGCGAATTAGTTGGTTTGTGTTGATTTGAATGGGATGGTGCTGATAGTAAAAAGGAATAGTATTTGCAGCATAAAAATTGTTTTCAGTATCAAAATCAGTATCTAATCCATTGAGAACCATTACCATCTCATCAGCTGCTGGTCTTTTCTCCTTTGGATCTACTATGAAAACACCATACAGGCCATGGACAATATGTTCTTCAAGTGGCATCACATGGCAATGATATGGGTGTATCCCCACTGGACCAGCTTCAAATTCATAAGTGAATTGACCTCCACCAGATCCGACAATCTCAAAAACACCGTCCATCTCGGCCGGATGGATTCCATGGAAATGCATTGTATGTTGCTTTGAGCCATTATTGATGAAATGAATTCTTACAAGATCACCCTCTGTTGCCCTTATGGTTGGACCTGGAACGGTTCCGTTAAATGTCCATACATTGTAAAAGACACCTGGAGAGACCTCCATTATTTTGTCATCCTCTGCAATTATGGTAAATTCTCTTAAAATCCCGCCATCAGGCAGTTTGGAAACTTTGCCATAATTGAAATCTCGCAAATATTCCATCGGGTCAAATTCCATAGTAGACGCTACATAGACAGGATCAATTACTTCGCCTGATGTTGTTATTACGCCGCCAGTATGAGTAACAAATGTTTTTTGCCCTTTTTGAGCTTCAGACAAGGTGGGAAACACTAATCCTATAGAAACTCCAAATATTACAATCAAAACTAAAACCATAAGATTAGATCGGTTGAATTTCAAAGCCACCTAATATAGCCCAAGTAGAATATTTATAATTTAGCTTAGGCTAAATTTCTTTCCTTATACTAAATTTCTTAGTTTAGTCTAATGGCAGATTAAGAATTAGGTTTAAACTAAAGAATGGTTGATCCAAATAGATGAGCAAGTCTGCAATTTTTTTAGCCATAGTAGGTGTTCTTATAGGAGTTGGAATAATTTTGTCGTTTTATGGAAATTACTTATTATTTGAAGAACTAGTCCAAGGAAATGGAGAAGTATTTGAGGGCCAAGATTTGGTTATCGAAGTAGAACTAGACAGTAGCAGAACCCAATCTGGAATTTTTGCAATACAAATTTTGGACTTTAAGGAAGGAATGGTAACTGCAAGCATAATTGATCCATCCAACATAACCATAGAATCTGAGTCCATTAATCAAGAGGTATTTGAGGGACTGTTTGAAGTCAGATCATCGGGAAATTACAAGTTGCTAATTGAGAATAAAGGAGAGACAGCAAATGTTTTTGGAGTGATAGGCCCTGAACCTGATGAAGGAAAAAGAGCGTTATCTAATATTTCCATGTACATTTTAGTTTCAGGATTGGTCGGGATGGCAGGGGTAGCTGTGTACATATTCATTAATCGAAGAAAAGCTAGTTGAGAAAACTATCCATTTTTTCCAA
>JASFUC010000144.1:0-3806 GCA_050050475.1 Nitrosopumilaceae archaeon | reverse complement strand
TTGGTAACTCACATATTTTACAAATTTTGGGCTTGTTTACAAAATCGGTTTCTTTAGTGTTAGATATGCCGTAATGCTTGAAAATAGCCTCTTCAACGTCAGAATTCATCATATGCTCGTATCTTCCTGGCATTTTTGAACTAGAAGACCAACCATATCGTTTCTTCTGCAAAGATTCAGTAAGAAACATCCCGGTTTTGGTGGCTCCTGTATGTCTGAAAAGATTGGGCCAAATTCTTTTGTGAATTTGAGCCATATCGCAAATTCTTTGAATTCTTTTTCTCATTGCAGCATATGTCCAAGGTTTTCCAAATTTTTTTTCATCCAAAGAAATCCAGAGAGGTGCATCGGGATCTGAATTATTTGGGTGTTTGTCAAAGTAGGATGCCAAATCTGGTACACATTCTATTACTCTAACTGGTCTAGGGCCAGTTTTACCATCAACAACAATTATTGCTCCTTTGTCATCGAATTTCACATGTTTTATCTGACGGCTCAAAATCTCACCAGGTCGACATGCTAAATCAGAAAAAGTATGAACAAATGCCCTGTCTCTAAGATTTTCTCCACATGCCTTTAGTAGTGAATTCTTTTCTGCCTCTGTAATCAACATGTCTGCAGTAAGTGTCTCTCTAGGCTTTTTGGTTCTAATCCAGATCGTTTCAATTGGGTCTCCGACTGCTTTTTGGTCTCTAGAATCAAACTTTAACCATCTGTAGAAATTCTTTAAAATTTTCTTATGATCTGATGTTGTATTAGTTTCCTGCCCGTCCTTACTAAATTTCTTGTTGAATTTGTAAACTAACTCCTCCATGTCTTCCTTGTTTGTTTCATCCCAATTTTTTTTCAACATCCGTGAAAGACTTAGTATTGTGGAAAGAATTTTTGACCGCCTTGCATCTGATAATGATTCATTTACCAAAACTCTATCAAATTTTTTTATTAATCTAAAATTATTTTCAGACAAATCTTTTTGCATCAAAGCAAATGTGCGATTAATTATCTTGTCATAATCGTACAAATTGATCTTACCCTGTTTTTGGCCTGAAATTTGCTGATTTTTCATTCTAGTATATAAGAAAACAAACAGAGTATTAAACCAAAAGTATAATGCTCCCGTCGGGATTTGAACCCGAGATCACTGCCTTGAGAGGGCAGTATGCTTAGCCGGACTACACCACAGGAGCTTGATAAAAGCGGATAATATTCTTAATTTAAAGGAAATGCTTGCACATTGAATTCTTTAGTAAATTTTAGTAAGTTTGATACTTTATACAAATTTTGTTTGATTATTATCTGTGAACTTTGAAGAAATCATTACTCAAAACAATTGGGAGGGGTATCCAATTGGTCTTAGTGGATGCAGAACTTCTGATTCTTCTTTAGATGTCTGTGATTATGATATTACTGTTTTTGATGATAAATCCAAAAATGATGAAATTATTGAATACAAAAATAGTTTTGTAAAAATTCATCATGGTAAAATTTCTGAATCTCAATCAAAAAATCTTATTCAATATGACAACATGCAAATCCTCCAAGACGAGTCTTGGGATCTTAGGATGCTATTATCTAAAGTTAAAGAAAAACGAAAAATCCTTTACAAGGATTATGCAAGAAATTCTTTTCTTGAATCTATTTTTTGTTGTGAGAAAGCAAAAAAAGGAATCGACGACTCTAATGTTTTTGCACCCTGTTGGCAAAAGTGTGCCGTATTTTTTTTGGCAGAAGGAATTCTTTCTCTGAATCAAATTAAGCCCAGTCCTACCCATATGTTGGATTTGATGCGAAAACTTGAAAAAAATCCAATAAATGAAAAAATCTCTATAGTTAATGAAACTGTGGGGATAGAGAGAGCTACCCCTTCCCTTCTAGAAAGAATGCTGAAATCAACAATTGGATTTTCAGATATGGTTGAAAAAAATGACCTTCCTTTAGTGATTCAGCAAAAACATGCCTACTTTTTATCAAACTCAATGCTTTCTGATTGCTACTTTTACTTGGGGTGTACCAACAAAGAAAACTTTGTAAATTTCAAAAAATCCCTAGACAAAAACCCTGACCTCATACATGTCCTAAAAGTAGCCTTTGACATAGAGGCTGATTCAAACCTACTTTGTCAACAAGCAGAATTAGTTCAAAAATCCTCAAATGAAATTTTAGACTATATCGCTAGGCGCTAATTCTCTGAGCATGTACTAAACTTTTAAAGTGAGTAAATTCTTTGTGTATCTATGACAGATCAAGCATGTGGATGCGAAGCTGATAGCGGCGATCCCGATTATGCATGCGACTGTGCAATGCAAGGACATTGTATATGCAGCGCAGATTGCAAATGTTCTACTAGCGTTTGTAAAGAAGCCGTTGGACAAATGTAGTTAACGGTAACTTTCAATTTTATTTTTTATTTTTAATCTGAATCTTCCTCTTCTTCAAGGCCCCATGATTTTACAAGATCTTGTGTGAATTTATCTGCCTGCTTTTCGGCTAGTGCAAAACCACAGTTTTTGTGAGTGGGAACGACAGTCATTCCATCTAGCTTAAATTCTACTTCATACAGATGTACTTTGGAGCAATCACACATATCTAGAAAATTAGGCAAGGGTCCTCTATATTTGCTTATTTGAATAACCTTTAACTAGGTAATTTTCACATTTATTTCATGAATCAATTTTTAATTGCATTCGTGTTTTTAACTATTATTTTTGGTCTAGGGTTCCCACATAGTTCATTTGCGCAAGTTGCTCAAACCGCAGGAGGAGTTGATGTTGATGGAACATGGTACTTGGGAGAAACTCTCAAAACTGGAGACTATTTTGAGTATTCTTTGTGTGAACTTGATCTTAATGATTGTGCCCAAATAACATTGAAGATGTGGGTAAAAGGGGACATAACAAATGTTAGTGAAGAATTATGGGATGTTAAAGTCGTAGTAATTGATGGAAATAAGATTATCAAAGGTTCGATGGGTTTAGGTAAAACTTCCCCAGAACCTATAATCTGGGATGAAAACCTTCATGATTATGCTATAGCTTTCAAATCCTCTTTGGCATGGCTGTCTGCTTTTGCAACTGGTAATGAAAATGATCCGATACATGGCCCAAAAGCGTTCAGAGATAAAGCATGGGGAAAAATTGGTGCAATTGGAGGGGCTCAGTTGGTTCCTTTAAGAGCTGAAAAAATATCAACTTATGGTGGTATTACTGACTCTGTTGTTGTTGGTTGGTATAGCGGTAACAATAATCAAATTTGGATAATTGATGATTTTCCTTTTCCAGTAAAGGCACTAACTTATGCATGGGTTACGACAGGAGTTGCCCCCATAATGTATCAATTCAGTTTAAAAGATTTTAGAGAAAATGTGACGGAGGATCCTTTTGCAAATGTTGAAGGGACAATCCTAAAAACAGAATTATTGGGATGTGTTACAGACTTTCGTGATTATGAAAGTAAAAGGGTTTCAACGAACACTTTTTCCATGGGAATTCAATACAATTATGCTCCCAAAAATCCCAAAGAGGGTTGTAATATTGACTGGAAAATAAATTTCTACAACAAGTATAATGATGTTGAATTTATTGATCAAGTTCATTATGATATTTGGGTTGTTGATGAAAATGACAACAGGATCCGTTCGTATGCTGAAGATCTAGGACGAAATGATCTGTTTAATGGATTTGGTCAGGTTCATGTTCTCCTTCCAGTGGAGGAACCTGCAGGAACTGCACGTTATGCTATTTTCGTCTATGGTACGGGTCCTGAACACCAGGTTCCTGATGCAACATTGGGAGGTTATGCTATAATCC
>JASFUC010000143.1:0-3830 GCA_050050475.1 Nitrosopumilaceae archaeon | reverse complement strand
ACCAGTTAGGAAGTCCAGAAGGATTTAATCCAAATCAAGTTACAAATTATGCTGAACCTGAAAAATTAGATTTGCATAAATTCTATCCTGAAGGGAATTGGATGAATCTTGAGGACCGCATGAAACTCGAATCAGAGTCAGGCTCAATCAAAGTTTTGTACCATGCAAAAGAGGTAAACATTGTAACTGCAAATCAAGCAGATTTGGAGATATTCCTTGACGGAGCCCCAGTTGATGAGACTTATGCAGGCTCTGATCTTAACTCAGGAAATGCAATTACAGTTGCAGAACCAGACTTGTACAACATCATTAGCAGTAAAGAGCCTGCCACTCATGAACTAGAAGTTAAAATCAAAGGCCAAGGCTTTGAGATATACACATTTACCTTTGGATGAGGTGTAACCAGCGTCTGGTGTAACCAAGGGTACAACGGCAGTAGTTACAAACTAGTTTAAAACAAAATTTTCAAAGAATCCTCGGAGCAATTAAGGTTTGATTAGTAACTCATGGAATAAAGGATCTGGAGAAAGTTTATCCCAAAAAGTAATGGGCAAGGTCCGTCCAGATGAGCCACTAAAGAACAAAATCGAGTTTGCTCAGAGAAAATTACAGTCACAAATATCAAAACTAGAGGGAATTAACATCAAACTTCAAAGGAAACATGATTCTATTTTTGAAAAAATAGTAAATGCACAAAAAACTCACAATAATGGATATGCAAAGGCCTATGCCAACGAACTTGCCCAGGTAAGAAAGATGAAAAACATGGTAAGTGGCGCAAAATTATCGATGGAGCAAGTCCAGTTAAGACTCAGCACAGTCTCAGAGTTGGGAGATGTTGTTGTAACTTTGAGTCCTGCAATGTCTCTAATCAAGGGATTAAGTTCTTCGCTAAGCGGAATAATGCCTGAAGCCAACGCATCAATGAATGATCTTTCATCGATTCTTGGAGATGTGCTAAGTGGTTCTGCAGTAAATGATGCAGGAGTAATGGATTCAGGAGTATCAGATAATGCCGATACTATGGCGATACTAGAAGAAGCGCATTCAGTAATTGAAGGGCAAACCAAGGTATCCATTCCAGAAGTGCCAGACAGCCTCAAACATGATATTGTGCAAAGACGATCAACTGGTACTTTAATCTAATAAAATCAAATTTACTTTTTCTTTTTGCTTTTCTGTACAAGGATTTTTTTGATTCTAGATATTGTGGGATAGCTGTATCCTCGTCTCCTGTAATTCGCAATCATCATCTTCCAGTTTTTTAGTCTCCATTGGGCTTGTTCTGTTGTAACTGAATGAACCTCTTTTTGAATAATGCTTTTTCGTCCAACCTTCAGGGTTCCCGAATCCTTTGCAGACCATCTGTTTTTTGCAAATTTCAGCCCCGAAAGAATTTCCTCAATAGGCATCTCCTTGAAATATTCGCGCAGTTTTTTCAGTTCTGCATCAGTTGGTTTTTTTGATACCGGAAGTTCAATTTGTGGTTTTTGCACAAATTTACCAAAACCTGATAGTTTAAGAGATTCTCGCTAAACCAGATTTAACTAAAACAAAGAATAATTGATAACAACTCAGCAGCCAAAAAAGTCAAAATTAGAATTCTTGCATATTGTCATATACATTCCGGCACCAAGGATTAACGCAGCAAAAGCAGCCAATGGAATGAGAATAAAGATTTTAGTTTTAAGACCCATACTAAAATCTCATTTAATTCATATAAATTCCTGTCATTTTGCAAACCTAAACTTTCGATCAAATAAAAAACAAGAGTTACAAGCGCATAGAGTGATTAATTCAAGAGTTTGTTTAAAATCATGCCAGCAAAAGGTCCAGTAAGCATTTTGTGGCAAATCCTATTTGTTGTATTTGTCCCGATTTTAGATTTGTGGGCATTTTATCGCATAAAAAAACTTCAAAGATATCTTTTGTATGTTTATCTTCCGCAGTTAATCATTGGAGGAATTATTGCAGGTTTTATTTTGAGTACATTATTTGAAAACAGCAGTCTTGATAGACTGGGGGATTTTTCTGATGATTTGCAAGGAAATGATCTAGTTTTGATTGTATCAAATATTATGTTAGGTTTAGGGTTTACAATATTTTCAATTTATCTGATTGCGATTTGGTCTGAAAAATGGAATAAACAATTTGCAAACTCATAATTGTTCTGTATGATTATTTTACAGTGATTGTAAAGGTTCCTTTTGTTTTTGGATTCTGTAATAGTGTCACCATCTCTCGCGGTAAAAGATCTGAGGCTTTGTCACATTTTATTGCAAGTGTTCTTGGACAAACAAAATCACTTTTTCTAATCACAATGTCTTCAGGATGAGAGAGGATAAGGTCGGCATGACCCTTTCCTCTTACAACAAATTCGTGTTCTTGGACTTTGATTGAAAATTCAATCCTAGAGGATGGATCTTGCAGTTTTTCTTTTAGGTGCACTGGAAGGTCAGAGCAACTGTAGTTTGCATTGACTCCAACAATACAGTCTCCTCGCAAAGTCAACTCAGAATCTTTTGTGATTTCAATTGTTTTTTTATGATTTGATCTAATATTCTCATGGCCAGAAAACTCAATTTCGAATCTCACGTCAAAACAGATAGATCACACGTAAATTAATCTATCAGAGAGATTTTTGAAATAATGTAACAAGACAATAAATATACGGAAATAAATTTTGCATTAATTTAAAAATCCATGCTCATAAAAATTTAAGAGACATAATATTACTATAAAAATAAATCAAAGAGATTTAATCTAACAAACAAGAAATTGAAAATAATTTATCTTTCAATAATAGTTTTAGGACTTGCGTTTTCGGCATTTTTGGTTTTGGATCAAAATTCTGAAGAATCAAAACTTGCTTTTGCTCAAAATGAATCAATCACAATTATTAATTTGGCCAGTAATAACACTCCGATTTCAGGATCTGAATTTTCAATTGTGCCAAATCCATTTACGGGTATTGATTCCTATGTAATTGCTGATGACTCCCCAGAGGATACCGAGCTAGATAAAACTGGAATCATAACAATTACTGGAATAAAAAACATGAGATATACAATTACTCAAGTAAAAGCCCCAGAGGGATACAAGAGTGATCCTTTTTCAAAGATTGTTGATGTGGATAATTCTTCGGATGTGGTAATATTCAAAAATGCATTAAATGATTCTAAAAACACAAACGTATCAAAAATAAAGGATGTGATGTACACTGCAAAGTTTGTTTGTGGCTCAGTTTATGGAGATGAAGGGCCACTGCGTCCAGGTCATTATGATTCTGATATCAGTATACTCAACAAAAAAAAGTTTCAGGTAGAATTATTGTGGAATGTGGTATTCAATGACGGCCCATCCTCACACGCAATTTTAAAAAAATTAAACTCTGAGGAATCTACAGGCATTACTTGTGAGGAAATTGGAAACCTTGTTCCTGAAGAAATGGCCTCTGATAAAATTACTGAAGGTTTTGTTGTAATTAGAGTTCCAATTGACAGCTTGCAAGGATTTGATAACTATTCAGTAGTTAGTAATTCTAATGATGTCGATCCACTTGAGGTCCAAATATTTTATACTGCCAATGCATTATCGACATTACCTCATGAAGTCATAGTGGAAAAAATTTCATTTTATATCATTCAAGATAAATCTGGAAAGATCCCGCAGGAAGACTATCGTAAAACCCTAGATGTCTCTCTTCCGTCTTCGCTTAATAATTTGAGCAATACTGAATCTAAAATTAAATCAATATTGGCAGAAAAATATGGTTTGAACAATGAAGATTTAGAAAATATCAGCATAAGGATCAAAGATGTTTCAATTGG
>JASFUC010000142.1:0-3902 GCA_050050475.1 Nitrosopumilaceae archaeon | reverse complement strand
CTTTGAAGTAAGTTATCTAAGCGGATTTCATATTGAGCATCCAAAAATTCCTTTAGATTGCCATTTTCCAAATGAAATTCAGTGTTACTAATGGTGTCCTTTGATAATTTTGCAATGGAATTATCAAGATAGTCCAAAAGGTCTTCAAGTGTTTTGTCTGTAAGAACCATGAGTTATCCCAGTCTTTTGATAATGTGGTATCCGTATTCAGATTTGACCGGATCAGAAATTTCACCAACTTGGAGCTTGAAAGCTACATCTTCAAAAGATTTGACCATTTTTCCTCTTGTAAAATAACCTAAATTCCCGTCTCTCTTTGCACTCCCTGAATCTGTAGAGAGCTCTTTTGCAAGCTTACCAAACTTTTCACCTGCCTTAATTCGGGCCAAAATTGCTAAAGCCTCACTTTGTTTTGCGACAAGGATATGAGAACATTTTATCTTGACAGACAATATAGTTTTTTAATTTTTCCACATCTTAATTGTTTTGTAGGGACTAAACTTGCAGTTCAGTTCCCCTTACAGGATTTACTCTTTTATCTGAAGAATAAAAGTTACTAAAAAAATCCAAACTAAACAGATAATTCCTAAGATAGATTTAATTCAATTTTTGAATTTATTTAATTCATGGATAATGAAAAAGTTAATGAAATAATCTCCTATGTAAACAAAAAATATAGCGAGAATGTTCCTCGCCCGGTGAGATTTGTGGTCAGAAAAAAGGCCAAAATGATAGAAAAGTTCGATCCTTCTGAAATGCCCAAATCTTTGAGAAAATGCACAGTAGAAGAGTATATCTTGATTGTCAAAAAAGCGCTAACTGAAGGATCCCTCAAACTCTAAAATTAATTTGTAACTCATTTATTAAAATTAAATTATGAGTTTTCATTTTATTTTAAAATAAATGGATCAATTATATGAATAATTGAGTCGCGAGTATTATTAACAATTTTTGCCCTAGCAATATCATGAAAGAATTCAATTCAATTCCATCATGGAATGAAAACACACCAGATCAAAACACTGTAAAACAAACGATAGGTGCCATTCAAAATGTTTCAAATAATATCAGAGAGCATGCATGGCAAATCAGAGAAACCATGAAAACTCTTCGTCAAACTGGCGCCATTACTGAAATAGCAATGGCAATACGTGAAAGCTCATTTGCCATAAGGGATACAGTCAGAGATATCAATGAAACCACAAAAGAGTTGCAAAAAAACGGCATTGTAAATGATACTGCCACCGCCGTAGAAAAGACACTGGAAAATGCAGAACAATCAGTTACAACCGTAAAGCAGATTACAAGTGATGTGAAGAGGGCAACCCCTCATACATCTAAAGTTGTAAAAAATGGCATTGATGTTATTTCACAAGAAACCAGTCAAATGACTGAAAAAGTCATGATGGAAATTAAAAACAAGGTAGGTAGAAGATGAGCACCTATGCTAATGAGAGAATAGAAGAAAATCCATTTCAATGGAATCCTCCTAAATCAAGGAATGTTGTAATAGTAATCTATATGCTAGAAGCAATTACTAAAGTTGGCAGATATTTTCCAATAATAGTTCTCTCACTGGCAAGCTTGAACATAGTAATGGCTGCAAATGATTTTCTTGCAAACAGTGTTGAGTTTGGCATAATGAATTCATTATTTGCAATGGGAGGAATAATTTCCCTTGTCCAGATGCATCAGAGAGCCAAGATTCAATCTATTGATTCTTCTCATAGGGAATCAAATTTCAACAATGCCCAAAAAATAGGAAATGAGATGAGATAATATGAATGAAAAAAAGACAAGCAAAATTCGAGACATAAAAGAGACTGCATCAGATGCAGTGGAAATAATGCGTCATATTGGAACTCCAGGAGTAATCGAGTCATTAACTAAAGTCAAAGATACTGCCAAGGTAGTAAATGAAATAATTCAGAATCTTAACACACCAGAAATGGTAAAAAACATAGAAAATTTCCGCCTAATTTCAGAGAACATGGATAGAGCATCTGCAAAGATGGAAAATACCGTTAACCATCTCAAAGAATCAGGCATGATAGAAGAGGCAACAGAAGTGATAAAATTTGTCAAAGGAAAGACAGGTTCCTTTGAGGGGGAAGGACTCAGTAGCATAAGCGGTAAAGATATTCGCGATGTAAGCATAGCATCAAAAGAGATGCTTCTATCCATCAAGGATCTAGTAAATGAAATTTCAGTCACAGTAGGATCGTCTAAAAGATCAATATTTGTTGAAAATGTAAAAGATACCATTAAGGAGTCTTCATCCATTTACAAACCTAGAACGAGTTAATCAAAATCAAAAAAACCAACAATGTCAAAAAAATTAAAAGTTATTCTTTTACAATAATCTGCCGTGCCAATTTTGACAAATTATAAATCCGCCTTTCAGAAATCCCAGTAATTTTTGACAGAGCGCTTGGTTTTTGTTTTAGTAGATCCTTTGCAATCATAAGGTTATGGGCGGAAAATTTATCCAATTCCTTGGAATTAAGATTCAAAATCGTAATAGGATATAGCTTGTAATCCTCTATTATTTTCTCAAGGCTTTTGTTGGGAGGATACCTCCAAGAAAATATTTGCTGATCAATACATTTTGCATATTTTTTTGCATTCTGTGAAACCTTGGCATTGCAAACAATTGCCTCCCCATCAAATTTTGGAGAAGTGTCTAAAAACCTTGCATGGGTATACAGAGCCACCTTAAGTCCAATAAACCCCCCACGAGTAGAATGGTGCTTGCATTCTACCATGTATTTTTTCTCCCCAGATGAGGCTATCAAATCAATTTCATGCGTGCTGCATTCTCCCTTTACTTTGCTTCTAATCCCTTGAATTTGTAGTCCATAGTGTTCAAGTAATTTCCCAACATAATTTTCAAAGGCAAATCCATTTGGACCTAATTTCATGATTGCCTCTTTTAGCTGATACCTTTGACGCAGTCCTCTACCTGCCTTTTCCTCAGAGATTGCCCGTAAAACCAATTGATAGATATTTTTTGTGGAAATTCCTTGATAGATTTGCCCTCGTACCTTTTTTAAAATTTGTTGAGCTGTCTTTTTATTTGCACCAGCCCTTCGGCAAGTACTTAGAATTTTATTTTCATTAAATAGTACTCTTTTTCCGCTTGCCTTTTTAATGAAAGTCTTTTTTTTAGATATATCAAAATCAATAATGGGCAAGAAATTAAATTTTTTGAAAGTATTCTGATTTAATCATCTCAGAGTAATTTTTACTCAAAATTTTCTTCTTACATTCACAACAGGAACAAATTTGGAGAGTTTGTTCAAAATGAACAATTTGTTTTTTGTTTGTCCTGTTTATTACATACTTTAATTTAACATCATTTTTTCCTGATTTTTTTTACCGTGATAAAATTAAATCCACACCAAGCATCAAGACTAGGAGTATTTTGTATTACTGCCATGTTATTTTTAGTCACAGTTGGATTTGCCGAGCAGAGCGTTTTGGGATATGATAGTAGCACCGATGGAAAAAAAGAATACATTGATTTTCAAAAATATACAGGAAACAGATTACTTGTATTCAATGACACTACAGTAGATTATTGTATTACAGATAACAAAGAAAATCCCAAGTTCAATGACATAGCAGTCAAGGCAGTTCAAGATTGGCACAACAAAATTGTAGAAGTCACCCAAAATTCCGAGGTTTGGGATATGACTATGCACGTATATCCAGCAGATGAATCGATTTGTGATGGTTATGTCAACTATTATGACACCCCCGATCCAGCGTTTTTCCAATTATCAGGAGTTGCAGGTTTTAGTCATCCGCAAACTCCCGTAGCAAATGTGACCATATACACAGATGATTATCAAAGTACTCTTCTAAAAATGGCCGAAGAAGATGAAGATTTTTGGGATAGT
>JASFUC010000141.1:0-3928 GCA_050050475.1 Nitrosopumilaceae archaeon | reverse complement strand
TTATTCTTTTGGGGTTTGAACAAAAAACTAGGACAAGACTGGAGTTAACATATTCTTGTCCATATGTTACTTTGACAAGTTTTTCTTTTTTCTTTGAATCTTCGACCAAAAAAACTTTAAAGTTCTGACTTCCTTTGGCAGAGGGGCTCATCCAAATAGCTCTTAAAATTTTTTGAACTTTGAACTTTTCAACAGGTTTTTCTAAAAACGATCGTATTGATCTTCTTTTCTCTACTGTTTTAAAAAAAGATAACATTTGTGTTTTTTATCAAATACACCAAGTACTTAAAATTTGAAATTGTTTTTTGAAAAAAAAGAAAAAATTTTGATTATTAGCAAGAACAATCACAATTATTTTCACTGTCACAAGAACAGTTGCATGTACAAGTACACTTACATTCGTTTGCCATGTTATCACCTCCAATCATTTTATCATAGTGACTATAGAAAGTTAAGTTAATAAGATAGAAAGTGAAGCTAACAGTAGTAGGTTAAGGTTAGTTAAGTTGCCCCACATGATTGATTTTCTGCCACAGGAATGTACATGTGAGCCTATAGACAACACATTTAGGATTATTGGAAAAAAATTCACTGTACATATTCTCAGAAACATGGTAGTGTTAAACCAGCACAGATTCAATGAATTTCTGAATTCTATTGAAGGAATCAACCCAAATACATTGTCTACAAGATTGCGTGAAATGGAACATGAAAAATTAATTGAAAAAAAAATTTTCAACGATACGCCCATTAGAATCGAATACAACCTTACCAAAAAAGGGAGGGCATTGCAGCCTATCTTAGAAGAGATGGCTAAATTTTCAATGAAGTTTTGCTGTGATGAAGTGTTCAAAGATGCCAAACCACGTACATTTAGACAAGTTTATGGAAAAAACCTGCCAATTATCCAAGATTCATAGATTTTTTATTGATGATAAAATTAAATTTCTGACCACTCGAGGATTTTAACTACGCAAATAGGATTGTCATATGCCTTATCCGAGAAATGGCTTTGGTTAATTGTTTGTCCTGACAAAATTTCTTCTTTTACTCTTTTCTCAAATAATATTCCATCATTGTCAGTAAATGACACTCCAATGGTCACCTCAAAATCATTTTCATGGGTATTTGTTATTTGAAATTGAGATTCTGTCAAACCAGAAGATGTTTCATTACAACTTCTTGGAATAATTTTAAAACCCATAATGACATCCTCGTTATTTTCCAAAATCATCAAGGGAGAAGGAGATTTTGAATCATGAGGATTGATTCCAAAAAAATTAGTTGGAATGAACATTAAGGTAATGATAACTGCCAAAGAAGGTATTATGATGATTGTTGCTTTTTTTGGAGACATGATTTTAATTTAGAAATAATTTATGTGGACTCTCTTTGGTTACATGGAATTTGTATAATTCATTGTCTTTGAGAATGTAAAACGGATCATGCATCAAAAATAATTCCATTGCCTCAGCGATTGAAGATGACATTACATCTTTAGCCTTGTATGGACAAAAAACTAATCCTGGGAACGGGTCTTTATCATAATCTCTTTCAATTTGCATTGCATCTGCAAAAGAAGAAGATGCAATATCAGCTAAAACAAAATCAATTCCAAAAACAGGTCCCTTTTTTGAGATTTTACTTAATTCTTTTCCTAATTTTTCTGCATATTTCATTGGATCTTTATCAAGAGTGTATGGCTCAACAGTACCATCAAGCCAACCTAGTTTGGTCAAAGTTTTTTTGGATGGGTGATTTGGAGGTGCACAGAACGCTCTAAGCAATCCTTGTTCTTGCGCAATTTTGTCTACGGATTTTAATAGTTCTACTACTGCTTTGTCATCATCATAAATTAGCAAGAAATGCTTCTTTGGAACATCTGTTTTTTGTAATAGCCATTTGTCAATTGCGTCTTTAACGATAGAATTTACAGACACTCCCATTTCATCGGCAATTTTTGAAAGTTCAGAGTGCTCTTTCTCATCAATATTTCTGATGTGAAGATCTTTTACCACACAATAGATTGACCTTCTCTCTATTTAAACAATGGTACCATGGTACCGAAAATATAAATATTTATATTATGGTACCATGGTACCATAGGTATGCAAAATCATCCAACAATTGATAAAAAATTAGCAGATTGGGTGTCGGCCTTTAATTCGATTCCCGAAAAGCAAAGCAAGGATGCCCAGATCCTCAAAAGCTTGATTCTAGGATACCATGCAATACCAAAAAAAATGGAGGTAAAACCTCTTGCAAGTTGTTGAATCTTTTGAAGGCCAAATGCTAGACATTATGAACAAGTCAGCATTGGCATTGATGATTTCAGTAGGACACCGAACAAAGCTCTTCGATACAATGTCAAATCTTCCGGCTTCTACAAGCACCGAAATTGCAAGAAATTCGACTCTTAATGAAAGATACGTAAGAGAATGGCTAGGTGCACTAGTAACTGCAAAAATTATCGATTATGATCCTCAATCAAGCTTGTATTCATTATCAAAAGAAAAGGCAAATTTTCTTACTAGAAATGGCTCTTTTAACATGGCAACTACAGCACAATTTATACCAGTTCTTGCTCAGGTAGAAGATGAGATAATTCATTGCTTTGAAAATGGGGGAGGAGTCCCATATGAAAAATATCATAGATTCCATGATGTGATGGCAGAAGAAAGTAGCCAAACCGTTTTGGCAGAATTACTTGACGGCATTTTGCCAGTAGTTCCAGGAATAATTGAAAGACTCCAACAAGGAATTAAGGTGCTTGATGTTGGATGTGGAAGTGGCCGAGCAATTAATCTGATGGCAAAATCATTTCCTTCATCTCAATTTGTTGGATATGACTTTTCCAAAGAAGGAATATCCAACGCAGAAAGAGAAAAAGATAGTCTTGGAACTACAAATGCTTCATTTGAGCAGCAAGATGCAGCAAACTTTGATCATCAAGAACATTTTGATCTGATTACTGCATTTGATGCAATCCATGATCAAGCAAATCCTGAAAAAGTTCTAGAAAATATTAGAAGTTCTTTAAAGCCAGAAGGAGTATTTTTGATGCAAGACATTGCAGGTTCTTCAAAACTAGAAAATAATCTTGAACATCCATTAGCACCCTTCTTATACACGGTTTCGTGCCTGCATTGCATGACTGTGTCCTTGGCCCTTGAGGGTAGAGGTTTGGGTGCAATGTGGGGTAAGGAAAAAGCAATTGAAATGCTCAAAGATGCTGGATTCTCAAACGTTGAGGTAAAACAGCTTCCCCATGATCCAATAAACTACTTCTATGTTGCCAGGAGTTGAAAAGGAAAACTATGTTTCCTCTAACAATGTCTAAATATTCCCCATTTACTGGAAATTCATTGTTTAGAGGAAATTTTACTTCATTTTCACTTTTTCTTATGATTATACTTGTGGTCTCAATTGGAATTACTCCAACTTTATCATATTCAGCGTCAATTGACTCGCCTAGAAAACAAATTTCAAACGGCTCAGAATCTGAAGAGGTAATTTGTAATCCAGGTTTGACATTGATGGTGCGCTATACTGGAGACGCTGCTTGTGTTACCTCTACTACTGCAGAAAAACTATCTGAAGCTAATTGGGGAACAATACAAAAAGAATTCCAAGTTGATTCTAGCCAAATTCCAGCTATAATCAATTATAGAACTATTGATGAGTCAAGGCAAAAAGACGGATTAGCAATTATTGATTTGAACCCACAATCTGAAACCTTTGGAGATATTTTGCAAGATGTTCCAGTTGGAGAGGGGATTCTAATGCACCACCCCTTTTACAATTCGGATAGGACCAAAATCTACAACACAGCTTTGATGGGAGAACGATTGTACCAAATAAACTTGCATGATAATACAATTTTTGATGTTTCCCCAATTGATACTGGTTCTTGTGTGGTAGGAGAAGA
>JASFUC010000140.1:0-3959 GCA_050050475.1 Nitrosopumilaceae archaeon | reverse complement strand
CCAGAATTATTTGAAGATCATCGCAAACAGATAGAAACTGCCATGGATAAACACAATAGAACACAAGAAGAAAAGGATAATTTCCAAATGGCACTTGACATTGACGTTTACTTCTCAGAAGATGCAGAAGAGTCATGGGCGAGAATGAAAGAAGCAGTCAAAGTTAGTTTGTTCAAGCCAGAAGTTCTCAGAGTTCACCAACTAAAAGAAATTGAAGGATTTGATTTTGTAAAATACTTTACAGAATACTCTATGTCAAACCAAGACTGGATTGTAAAAATGCGAGAGGCTGCAACAAAAATACCTGAGGCAGTTGCACGTTCATCTACTGCTATTGGAACTCCTGATGATATGATTCCAACATTTGAGAGATTCATGGATGCAGGTGTAAATCACTTTGTAATTAGATTCTGGGGAAAGAACTACTTTGGTTCAATTGACAAATTCGCATCACATGTGATGCCTCACTTGAGAGAAAAAGCCAAAAAATAGCCATTTTTTCATTAACAATATAGAAAATCATTTACTATACCATTCCAATTAATTTTTGATGGATGATTTTTCTAAAACAATCGATGAGTGTCTCAAAATATTAGAAGAGAATGTAGATGTTTTGGCAAACCTGGAGATGGATTTAGAAGATGAAAAAGAAGACGAGCTTGTGTCCAATTTAGATCTTCATCACCTTTATGATATGGCCGAAGATGTATCTCAGACATCAAAAATTAAGCGTGCAGAAACTAATCTCGCTAGAAGGCAAACAGAACATTTGTAAGTTTTATGATTTGTGTGGTCTAGTATTTTTTTTTGCTCTGCTTTTCATTTTAGTGTATGTTTTTGCCTGTCTTTTTTGATTTTGTTTTTCTAATCTCTTTCTTGTTCGCTCTGAGGATTTAGATGATTTTTGATATACCTTGACTTTGCTTCCATCTTTTAGCATTACTTGTTTTCCTTTGAATCTTTTTTCGAGTTCTTTGCATTTCTTGCAATATTTTTGTAGGCAGAAAAAAATCCTCTTAGTTTCACTTCGAAATTCTGTTATTTCTTTAGATTTTTTTAACTCATTTATGATATTCCTCAATAAGCCTTTGTCAATATCTGTAATTCTATGAATCTCTCTGAACCAAATAAATTTAGATTCTGAGCCCCATTCTTCTAGCAATTCAAGCACTCTTTTTGTTGTCTCTTCTTTTTCTTCGTCTATTGAACTCATCTTATTTTCTTTTTTGTAACCCGTATTTTAGGAATTGTCATTTATTTGGTTCTTGAAGATTTTAATTTTATTTTTGAATGGGTAAAAAGACTATTTCTTGTAACTATATTGTCCATAAAATATTGAATATGGGGATCTTTTGATTTATAATATTATTTAGAATATCTATGATATTGCAACTAGTAGGAATATTACAAATCAAGTCGTATGAAAAAGCAAAGCAATTTTTAAATCAAGAACATGTGGGGCGCATCTCTACTATTGATGAAGGTGGATATCCTCAAATTATTCCGATGAATTTTGTGTTTCTCAATGATGCAGTATACATGCACTCGCATCCTCGCGGGGAAAAAATCCAAAACTTTCAAAGAAATGACAAAGTGGGATTTGAAGTGGACCGTGAATTAGAATTTTTACCCTCATATTTTGAGGACCCTAAAAATGCCTCTCTTGCAGATACACTATACATCAGTATTGTTATCAAAGGAACAGCTTCGATGGTAACTGACAAGGAAGAAAAAACAATGGCCTTAAACGGCCTCATGAAAAAATATCAACCTGAAGGGGGATATGATCCAATAGCACCTGATATGAGAGTGCTAGATGGAGTTGCCGTAATCAAAATTGTTCCGGTATCACTTCAAGGAAAATACAAAATTGGTCAGCACCTATCGCAAATAGATAGAATTGACTTGGCAAAAAAAATTCTAAAAAGAAATTCTCCTACCGCAAAAGAAACTCTAAGGGTAATGGGTTTTGAGATTACTGATTCTGGCTTGAAAATGGTTGACGAACCTACATGGTAGATTGGCTGGATCTCAACTCTTCAAAAATTGATTATGGAAAAAAGATTTTTAGTTGACCTGAGGTATTTAACAAAAATTAGTTAGCTATAAGTTCAGTTTCAAACTATCGCTATTGTTGCAACAACTTCATAAATTTGAATTACACTCTGAATTCTCACCCACAGGAGATCAACCTCAAGCAATAGATGCTTTGGTTCAGGGGGTACACAAAGAAACAGTTCAAACATTAATCGGGGTTACAGGAAGTGGAAAGACCTTCTCAGTGGCAAACGTCATTGCACGGACAGGCAAAAATACTCTGGTAATATCTCATAACAAAACTCTTGCAGCCCAACTTTATTCGGAATTAAAACAGTTCTTTCCAAAAAACAATGTGGGGTATTTTGTATCCTATTATGATTATTATCAGCCTGAAAGCTATATCCCTCAAACTGATACCTACATTGAAAAAGATACTCAGATAAATGAAAAAATTGAAAAATTAAGACTAGAGGCTACTGCAATGCTTCTCTCAGGCGAGCCTACAATCATAGTCTCAACTGTCTCTTGCATCTATTCTCTTGGAAATCCTGATGATTGGGAGGATTTGGCAATTACCGTAAGCTCTGGGGATGAAATAAAACGAAAAGAACTCATCAGAAAATTCATTGATGCGCGATACGAAAGAAATGATCTTGAGATTGCTCCCGGAAATTTTAGGGTAAAGGGTGATACCATTGATATCGTTCCGGCATACTCTGAGGACATAGTTAGAATTTCATTATTCGGAGATGACATTGAAAAAATTACTTTGCTTGATCACGTATCGCTAAAAGAAAAGCGCAAAGTTAAACAAATGAAAATTTTCCCTGCAAAACACTATCTTATTGCAAAAGATGTAAGAGAAAGAGCTGTTCAATCAATAAAAGATGAACTAGACAAAAGACTTCCTGAGCTCAATGAGCTGGAAAAACAGAGACTTGAGATGAGGACAAAATACGATCTTGAGATGATTGAGGAGCTTGGGTATTGCTCTGGTATTGAAAACTATTCTAGACATTTTGATGGGCGAAAACCGGGTGAAAAGGCATTTTGTTTGTTGGATTTTTTTGGTGATGACTTCCTATTGGTAATTGATGAATCTCATGTTACATTACCTCAACTTCACGGGATGTACAAAGGCGACCATTCTAGAAAAAAAGAACTCGTAACATACGGATTTAGATTGCCAAGTGCATATGATAATAGACCGTTGAAATTTGAAGAATTTGAAGGATATATCAAAAACACTTTGTTTGTATCTGCCACTCCTGGGGAATACGAAAAAAAAATTTCTTCTCAGATTGCCGAGCAACTAGTACGGCCAACTGGGTTACTTGATCCCTCCGTAGAAATTAGACCATCAAAAAACCAAATGGATGACTTGATTAAAGAAATTTCAAAGAGGGCATCAAACAATCAGCGAGTTTTAGTCACTACTCTTACTAAACGAATGGCCGAAGACTTGGCCGAATACCTCTCAAAAAAACAAGTTAGGGTCCGATATATGCACTCTGAGATTGAGGGCCTTCAGAGAACAGAGCTCATTAGGCAACTGCGACTAGGGGAATTTGATGTATTGGTGGGAATCAACTTGCTTCGAGAGGGTCTTGATATTCCTGAAGTTTCATTGGTTGCCATACTTGATGCAGACAAGGAAGGATTTTTGAGAAACTTTACAAGCTTAATTCAGACTTTTGGACGGGCTGCAAGAAACAAAAATGGCTCAGTAATCATGTATGCTGATAATGTTACTGACTCTATGAAAAATGCAATAAATGAGACAAAAAGGCGCAGGGAAAAACAAATTCTTTACAACAAAGAGCATAATATTACGCCACAAACAATTATCAAATCAGTTCCAGAACAAGTTACCACTTTAGATGAAGCCAAACTAAAATCTACTCATGATTTGGCAACAG
>JASFUC010000139.1:0-3967 GCA_050050475.1 Nitrosopumilaceae archaeon | reverse complement strand
CAAGAATTGGGGGTCTAAAAAGTGGAGGTTTGTCATTTACCCCCGATGCAATTTTACTTACAGGTAGAATGCTTCAAAAAAATCCTGCTGATTTGAAACATTTGTTTATTTTTACCGATGACTTTCCCACCGGAATATGGAATTATGACCAAAAGGTACACTTGGCAATTAAGGAAGTGGAAAGAATGGGTATAGAGGTAATAGGAATTGGGTTGTCCTCAAATGTTCAAAAATATTTCAGTGATTCTGCATGGGGAACAGATCTACGAGATTTAGTTAATAAATTTGTGAGAATTTATCGTATGAAATCTAGCAAATTCATATAAAATTTCTAATAAATTTTAAATAATCAAAAATTATTTAACAATTTTTCAAATTAATTATGATATTTTGAGACTCTTCCTAGGCATGATTACTATTGTCTGTCCAAAAATGTTACACATCCGATCCTATAACCCTAGGGAATGATTTTCTAGTAAGAATGAAAAACCACGTTTTCGCAAAGAGAAAAGGTATCAGTACAGTGCTTACCACTGTTATTATCCTGGTAGCTTCAGTAGTTCTCGGATCTGGTGTCGTTTTGTATGGAACTAGTTTGTTCCAGACAGTGGCCCAAACAGAGAGTGTAGAAGTTCAAGGAGTTCAACTCTGGGTAAATGCGACTGATGCAACAGGTGATGCGTGGGGAGCAGCAGGTGTTAGAAATAACGGTGATCAGATCTTGTCTGTAGATACCATTTCTATCAAAGGTACAACTGTGCCCTTTGCAAACTGGTATTTTGACAAAGACCAAACTAGAGTTACAACCGGAAACTATCAAGCACAATTTGTTCATGAAGGAACTGCAGGTGCAGGAACTTTAATGAACAATTCTACAAGTGCTGATGCATGTACAAACGGTGCCAGTCTTATACTTGACTTTGATGGTGCCGCTACAGGTGAACCAACTTTATGTCTTGTGAAGGGTTCGGGTCCAGTCGGTCTTAGTCCAGGAGAAAGAGCAATCATCTATTTCCAAATGGCTAACGGAACATTAACTACTCTTGATGCAGGTGCTTCAACAACATTGAACATCTATGCAGGAGAAGCAGGAGCTCCCCTAAGTACAATCATCTCAAACCCATAGGGAGAGTTTTTTTGCATCTCTCTTTTTCTTTTTTATTTTTGGAGAATAAAAATTGAAAACCGTAAATGAAAATCAGATTGAATTAGGAAATATACTTAACAAAGATCTTTTAGATCTAAGGACAACAAACGAAATATCTAGCCAATTTAAAGTAGTAAAAGAATATCCCCTTAATGCCCCATTTAGTTATGCAAAAATTTTATTTGATGAAAAAAATTCAAATTTCCAATATTTTGTCGACGAAATAAAATTAAATTTTGATGAAGAAAGAATATACAAAGACTTGTACAATTTTGTTGAACAAAGTCTGGATTCTATTGAAAATACAAAAGATGCCAAGTTTGATGCCCATCTAAACGAAGTAATAAAAAAACATGAAGGATTTTTTACCTCAAATCCCGTGGCAAGCATGGAGAAGGTAAAATATTTTCTAAAGCGAGATATCGTGGGTTTCGGGGAAATCGACGCCTTGATGCACGACCCTAACATCGAGGATATTAGTTGTAGTGGACCTAACATGCCTCTTTATGTTTGGCATAGAGTTTATGACAGTGTATCATCAAATGTTTCTTTTGAATCACATCAAAAATTAAATTCGTTCATCACAAGAATTGTTTTCAAAGCTGGAAAACACGTTAGTACTGCACATCCAATTTCAGATCTGGCCCTGGCGGGAAACCACAGAATTTCCGTTTTGTACCAAAAGGAAATTACGCCAAAAGGAACCAGTTTTACTATTAGGAAATTCCGTGAAGACCCCTATACAGTCGTGGATCTTATTAATTTTGGAACAATTGATTTTGAAACTGCAGCGTATCTGTGGATGATGATCGAAAATAAAATGTCCATAATGGTAATTGGAGCTACAGGTAGTGGAAAAACTACCGTTCTCAACGCAATTGCAGGTCTGGTAAGTGAAAATGATAAATTATTTTCAGTTGAAGATGTAGCAGAAATCAATTTACCTCATGATAATTGGTTTTCTTTAATTTCAAGATCAGGCTATGGTTCAAACGATGAAGGGGAAATTGGATTATACGAATTAATCAAATCGGGAGTAAGACATAGGCCAGATTACATAATTGTTGGCGAAATCAGAGGCTCTGAGGCCTATGTCATGTTTCAAGCGATGGCTACAGGACATGGAGGATTGTGTACAATGCATGCAGATAGTTTTGAATCTGCAAGTAAGAGACTTCAGCAAAAACCAATGAGCATACCACCTGCTTACTTGTCTTTAATGAATTGTGCATTGGTAATAAAAAGAGTAAAAGAAAAATCAACAGGTAAAAGTATGCGACGTGCGATATCAATTGAAGAAATTTCGAACGACGTTGCACCAATTTCAGTTACTAAATGGAATCCAAAATCAGATTTCTTCGAACATTCTCTTGATGCAAGTAAAAACCTCAAAAAAATATCTGAGAATACAGGGTATAGTTTTGATGAAATCATTGAAGAACATCACAAAAGAACAAAAATTCTCAAGTGGATGTCTGCTAACAATATTCGTGAACATAAAGCAGTAACCGAAATGATACGGAGATACTACAATGATCCAAAACCAATTCTAAAGAAAATTAACTATGGAGGCGATTAATTTTGTTGTCAATTAGTAAAATCAACGAAAAGGGGTATGAGCATAAACAAAGTAAAAAAATCAACAAAGAACTGCCGTATTTTATCACAATGGTTACACTTCTAAGCAGTGCAGGGATTGGCCCATACTTTATGCTTCAACGCATAAAATCCATGGAGTTGCTTCCTACAATACGAATAGAGTCGCTAAAAATGATAAAGCGTATTGACTTGTTGGGAGTAGACCCGCTTGAGGTTATGCGGCAAGTAAGGACACGTTCTAGTTCTAAAGCTTTGGGAGAGTTTTTTGATGGGTATGTATCTACGGTAGAAAGTGGCGGCAATCTAATCAACTACCTTAAGAGTAAAATGAAGACAGTCTATGATAGACATGCAGAATCACAAAAACAGGCCGTAGTAAAACTAGGTGCCCTTGTTGAAGCCTATATGACCATACAAGTAGTATTATTGGCAGTATACATTATCAGTGCTGCAGTTATTTCTGACCCATTTGCAACAACCGAATCTGGAATTAGTGGTGAAATTATATTTTTAATTTTGACTCCTGCAATTTCTTTTATTTTTCTCTTAGCTGCCAACAATAACCCGATTGCAAAAAATCCAGAATTGGATTATAAAAAAATCACAATGTTTGCAGCTCCTGCAATAATTGTTAGTGGAATAGTAATAGGATTGAATTTGATTCCTGATCCTTTAATGGAGCCATACTTGTTAGGAGGTGCCCTTATTGCATCTTCGGTTGTTCCAGCAATTCATTTTAGGAAACTTTATGCAAAAACAATTTCTGCAGAAGATTCTACTCCAAAAATATTACGAACCATTTCTGAGGCTCGAAAAACAGGAATGAGTCCAGAAAGCAGTGTGATACATGCCTGTAAAAGAAAGGAATACGGGTTGTTTAATTCTGTTGCAAATGGTATTTCAAATAAAATTGAATGGGGAGTTGACTTTAAAACAATTTTCAAAGATCTACAGCAAGAAGTTCGCGCATTTAACGTTCTAATTAGTTTCAACATATTATTTGAACTAATCTCAGCCGGGGGAGGAAATCCTCAAACACTTGACTCACTGACTGAGACAAGCGAGAGAATGCAAGAAATTCAAAAGGAAAAAAGAGATTTGTTAATGCCATATCTTTATGTAGGATTTGTCCTAATGGGCACAACAGGATTTACAACTCTTCTTGTAATTGATTCGTTTAGTGATATTGCTCAAGAAAGTCAGAATTTATCCAATCTTGAA
>JASFUC010000138.1:0-3991 GCA_050050475.1 Nitrosopumilaceae archaeon | reverse complement strand
ATGACATCAGAGATGATTTTGAAAACGTTAGGATTGTTAAGAAATTGATATAAAATGATGGAGAAACAAATTAAATGAATTACGAAAATGTCATGAAACTTGCACTTGAACGTGGATTTTATTTTCCGAGTTGTGAGGTGTATGGAGATGCACAAGCAGGTTTTTGGGAATATGGTCCATTGGGTGTTGGATTGAAAAATAAATTCTTAGAATTATGGAGAAGGGAGTTGGTAAGAAGAGACGGAATGTTGGAAATTGATGGATCACAAATAATGTCAAAATCAGTATTTGAGGCTTCAGGACATCTAGGTAGTTTTGCTGACCCTATCATAAAATGTACTAATTGCAAATCAACATTTAGAGCCGATAGAACAATTGCTGAAATTACCAAAATAGAGATACCCGAAAGTGCCAATTTGGAGGACTTTGACAAAGCAATTAAAGAAAACGACATTAAATGTCCAAAATGTAAGGGCTCCTTTGAAAATACAAAGAAATTCAACATGATGTTTAAGGTTGGAATTGGTCCTGAAGAAGAAGTTGCCTATCTTAGACCTGAAACGTGTCAATCTATTTTCGTAGATTTTCCAAGATTGTTTAAAATCATGCGTGGAAAATTGCCTTTAGGCATTGCACAAGTTGGAAAAAGTTTTCGAAACGAGATTGCTCCAAGGCAGAGCTTGCTTCGATTAAGAGAATTTTATCAGGCAGAAATTGAAGTTTTTTGTAATCCTGCAAGATTGCAAGAAATAGAAAGATTCCAAGAGATTCAAGATACTGTGATAAGGGTTCAAACCGAATCAGAACCTGTACCTATGACCTGTAAAGAGGCTGTAGAGAAAAACATTATTCCAAACAAGTTTGTTGCATATTATCTAGGAATATTAACTGAATTTTATGAAAAAACTGGAATTGATATTACCAAAAGTAGATTTAGAAAGCTTGGTGAAAAAGAAAAAGCATTCTATGCAGAGGTTGCCTTTGACTTTGAAGTTGAAACGACTATTGGTTGGCTTGAGCTAGTTGCGTGTAATTATAGATCTGATTATGATTTGTCTAGTCATGCTAAAAAAAGCAAAGAGAAATTTGAGGTAATGGATAATGACGAAAAAGTTCTACCTCACGTATTTGAAATTTCTATGGGTATTGATCGGAGTCTGTATACAATTTTGGAGCATAGTCTAAAAGATGACAAAGAAAATGAAAGAACTGTTTTATCACTTAAACCATATCTTTCACCAATTCATGTAGGGGTTTTATCACTTGTGAAAAAAGATGGATTAAAGGAAAAAACTGATGAAATTTATGTTAAAATGAAAAGGAAATTTGATGCCTTTTTAGATCATTCCGGTGCAATTGGAAGGCGGTATAGAAGGTTAGATGAAATTGGATCACCATTTGCCGTTACTGTGGACCATCAAACTTTGGAGGATGAGACTGTAACTATACGTATGAGAGATTCTATGGAGCAAAAAAGGATAAAAGTTTCAGAACTCGATTCCATTCTTGGAGAATATACCTCTTTTCCATAGTTGTGTAAAGGAAACCCATTCCTAAGAGTTATTTATTAAAAATTAATAACCAATGATTTTTGGAGGGAACGTATGTATCCGGCGAGGGGAGTGAATGCCAATCAAGGTGCCCAAGTTTCTATAATAATTCCAACATATAATGAGTCAAGAAATATTATTGGAATTCTAAAATCAATTGGAGAAAATCTGCCAAAAAATATTACCGCTGAGGCAATAGTAGTTGATGATAATTCGCCTGATTTAACAGGTAAAATTGTGGAAGAATATTTGAAAAATGTTAAAAAAATAGCTGGGTATACTATGGACATTATTCATAGAACTTCAAAAAATGGTCTTAGTTCTGCAATTCTTAGTGGTGTTCAGCGTGCAAAGGGAGATACA
This sequence comes from Nitrosopumilaceae archaeon, assembly GCA_050050475.1. Lineage (GTDB taxonomy): Archaea > Thermoproteota > Nitrososphaeria > Nitrososphaerales > Nitrosopumilaceae > Nitrosomaritimum. The sequence continues at coordinate 2,078 of JASFUC010000138.1, read as the reverse complement.
ATTGTAGTAATGGATAGTGATTTTTCTCATCCTCCACAAATTATTCCAAAAATGATAGAGTCATTAAGAAAATATCAATGTGATATGGTAGTTGCTTCAAGATACATTAATGGTGGAAAAATAAAGGGATGGACTCTAAAAAGAAAAATAATGAGTAAAGTTGCAACATTAATTGCAACGAAAGGGTTGGGAGTCAAGACCAAGGATCCAATGTCAGGTTTTTTTGCATTTAAAAAAAATATTTTAAAAGAAATTAATTTTGATGCAATTGGTTACAAAATTCTATTAGAAATTTTGGTTAAGAAGAGCGGAATTGCAGTAAAAGAAATTCCTTATACATTTGAAAACAGAAGTTTTGGTGCGAGTAAATTAGATAGTTCTACGGTTACGGATTACTTCAAATCAGTATGGAAGTTGTATAAATTTGGAAAATCTGAAGAAAAAGGTGAAAAACGTAAATCAGTTCGCTTTATTTCAAAGGCAAGTAGATTCTATACAGTAGGATTATCTGGATTTGGCGTAAATTATTTAATTTCCTTGCTCTTTGCAGGTGGAATTTCTGATATGTGGTACTTGCATGCTAACTTGATAGGAATAATTGCATCAATCACAACAAATTTCTTATTAAACAAGACATGGACATTTGGTGACGGAGACTTTTCAAAGAAAAGAACCTTAAAGCAATATGGAAAATTTGTTACATTTAGTTCCCTTGGAGCATTAGTACAATTAGGAATGGTATTCTATTTGGTTGATGGTTATAGCTTTTCATATCCCGTTTCTCTAGTATTTGCAGTTTTAACAGCAGCCTTTGGAAACTATGTTCTTAATAAGAAGTATACATTCAAAGAGAAAGTTTGGGGCTAGATTAGAAAAATAAAACAAAAAGAGTGACTGTTCGCCTTAATCTTCTACTCAAATGAAGATGAAGATTGAGACGAAAGTCCAGTTTGAGATGGTACAGATGGGAATTTATCTCCAATCTGTTGTTCAGCAACAGCAGATGCTTCTTGAAGAATCTTTTCAGTTTCTTCACTTGAAGAATCAGTCTCGAGACTAAATGAATCTCCTGCCAGAGAGTCCATCATTAATCCATTGAGAGTCTGTGTCATTGCATTCAATTCTGAGTCTGCTTCTGGCATAAATCTTCCAAGTGATGACTTTAATCCCTTCATTGTAGACATCGCTGGTCCAATTGCTACCATTGCATCGCCGAGGTCATGAATAGTTGTCAATCGTAATTGAACTTGTTCCAATGACATTCTTGCATTGCCGAGCATTTTTGTAACTTTACGAATTTCAGCTAATTCGTTTGACAAAACCTTACTTGTGCTAGTATCATGTTGTTGCATCGCAGTCACGATTCTCTTAAAGAGTTGCGCATCTCTTTCATGCAGCTTACCAAGCATAGAGTCCATTTTGCTGATTTGAACTTGTAGTTTGTTTACTGCAGTTTGAATTCGTGGTTTTAATGCACCTTGTGGTTGTACTGCATCACGTATTTTGCCAGTTACACTTTGAGTCTCTTGTCGAGCCCAAGTCTTGTCGAAGTTTGGCATGATAGGGAATTTAGAAGTTGATTCTTAATGAGCGGTGTGTATTTAGATCAACTTTAGACTAAATTTAGCTAACAAACTATTATGCCTGTGAAATTATTTGGAAAATGTGGCCAAAATAGTAGTTTTTGATTCAGGTTTAGGCTCAATATCAATAATCAAATCCATTCAAAAAACCTGTAAAAGCAAAATTATCTACTTTGCAGATCAAGAAAATTTTCCGTATGGCAAAAAATCAAAGTTAGAATTAGAGAAAATAATTAAAAGATCAATTGATACACTTGAAAAAAAATTTAATCCAGACTTGATTGTGATTGGATCGAATACACCTACCATAATGTTGGATATAACCAACAAAAAAATTTTTGGAATAAATCCCCCATTACAAAAGGCTGCAAAATATTCTAAATCAAAAAATGTTGGGATTTTAGGTACTGAATCAATGATAAAAAGTAAAAAACTTTCAAAATTTATCATAAGTTGTGGAATTCCAAAGGATATCAAAATTCATAAAATTAATGC
>JASFUC010000137.1:0-4077 GCA_050050475.1 Nitrosopumilaceae archaeon | reverse complement strand
ATCCAAGCATATCAATCATATCTGTTTAATTGCACTCTTAGCTCTTCATTTGAAGGGGGCGAAAGCCTTTTTGACTGCCATGAAGGTGATGTCTGTTTTGATTCTAAAAACAAACTTGGCAAATATGTCCAAGGTGGGGACCAACGCTTGTCAGTTCCATTTGTGGGGTATTCATATTACAAAAAAACTCGGTTTGATTATTACATTTCAAAAATATTGGAACGGGAGGAAATTTTGCCCAAAGATTTTTTCATCAAAGAAATGCAGGAAATTAGCAATGAAGGGGGATTTAGACAGGCAGCAGTTGTCTGCTCTAATTATTCTACACATCATGATGTGGTGGAATTTACTCTCTCAAGAGGTTCTTATGCAACAATAGTTCTGCGTGAAATCATGAAACCAGAAGATCCTCTAAATGCAGGATTTTAAAATCAAAATTTCAATTGAGCGATGCACAAATCAAAAATTGAGATAATTCTGACTCGCTGTTACTCAAGTTTTTAACTTTCTCTCCCCAGGAATTTTATTCCGAGTCCGATTCCTGTAATAATTACTCCCAAAACTGCAATTTGAATTCCATAGCCAACCCATCTTGGATTTGAGTACATAAAGGAAGATTGTGGCCCTACAATTGCTTGGCCTTGGAGATGGAAAATTATTCCCAAGGCAAAAATAATGACGCCTATCGTTGAGAATATCAGTGATACTTTCATTTTCTTTTCTAATTTTTCACTACTAAAAAGGGTAAAGAGAATTGATAACTTGACCAAATGATTTTTTGATTGACTTTTTAATGATTTTTTGATGATTTAATAAAATGTCAAACTGGACCTATGATTTGTCCGAATCCTCTAGTCATAACTATCTGAATCTGGTATTATTTGTGACTGCCGCCTCGTTGGCCATATTGTTATTTTTGATATTTTTCCCCCAGATTGATAAAATAAACAGTGAATCTCCGATTCTAATCAATCTAATGTTTGTCCCTGCCATGGCAGTTGGATTTCTATATGGTCTTAGGATTACAGAACGTGCTGTACGTCCATCTGAAACCCGAAGTCCTCTGAAAAGATCAATTGTGAAAATCTTTTTGTTCTTTTTTGTAATTGGTGGTTTGTTTAGCGCTGTGAATTTTGCTATCAATGGTGGTAGCATCATGCCAGAAACAAATATTGTTGAAGACGGTTTGTTGTCTTGGATAAATGAATTCATTACAGCAAATGGGGGTGCAACATTTCTGATTATTACTAGTATTACTCTGATGGCTGCGGCAACCAAAAGAATAGTTGGGATGAATGCAGGGATTTTAAATAAATTGGTTACCTTTGTTGGAACTTTTGTTTTCTTTTCAATGCTTGCATTAAGTTTTTCAGATTCTGATCCTACGTCTTCTGGTGTTTTCTTATATACTTTCTATCAGGCAGGGATTGTTGGAGGTGCTTTTTTTGAGATGAATAGATTAACAAAAAATCTAAACACATGGGAAGATTTTGCTAATGGTTACTAATCTTCTAGATCAACATAAATTCCTGAAATTTCGTTGTTAATTCTGCTATAGTATTTCTCACACCCCTCAGTTTTAAAGTCATTTTCCTTACATTCGTTAAAATGGGCTGTATTTTCTCTTTGTATGTTGTCTCCATACAGAACATTTCCTCCAATAAACAAAGCAATTAATCCAATTGCCGCCAAGCTTCCAGCCACTGCAATCATTCCATATCCAACATGTCTGTGATTGTGAGGTTCTTTCATTCATCAAAAATCCATTCTCCTTGAATTTATTCTTTTCAAGGTTTAGATCTAGAACCAATGTCCTGTTTTTGAGAAAAAGAGAAAAGACAGCATATGATAGATCTTTTGTTGAGCATTCAAATTTTGCAATATGAGTTTATGGGTCCAATAAACTTGGATGAATGGGGGCCTCCAATGGAAAAGGTGGTTTACCTTATTTTGTCACGAACCAAGGATTCTTTTAACATAGTATATGTTGGCGACTGTGAAAAAACTGAAGAAAAAAATTTCTTTATCGAAAACTCCAATTTTAAATGCTGGGTTCAAAAAGCAGGATCTGAGCATTCTCTTTATTTGGCAATATTGCCAATGTTTGACTCTTCATCTTCTGCAAGAGCAGCTGTGATTGGCAAAATTATTCAGCGCTACAAACCTGCATGCAATGAAAATGATGTTGTTGAAAAAAGACCTGAATATAAAATTCGACCCAAAATGGATGGTTCTAAAAATAAAGAAGTGGACCAAAAAATTTCTTGCCCATGCTGTGGTTCTCAAATGAACGTTGATAAAGTACTTGAAAACACAACCGTTCTAAAATGCGAAGGGTGTGGGCTAAGCGACACTCGTGTTAATTCATGATCTTTTTTTGTTTTGAACTTCAAATAATTGTAATGTCAAAAGGTCTATTGCTTTTTTGAGGTGCTCAAATTCGTTGATTGAATGAATTTGTCCCTCAACTAGTGCCCTTAAAACTTTGACAGAGTTGATTTGAAATTCATCTTTGGCTACTATTTCCATTGCATTTAGCTTGGATAGCAAGTTGTCAAGGTCTTTTTTCATCTCCTCAGATGGGGCGTGCTTTTTCATTATATTTTACACACGAATTTGATATATGAACTGTGATCACAACAAGTCTTCGTCAATCTTTTGGATTGGATCTACATACTGTTGACATGTGCATGTGGGGATGGTGCATCGTCCTACTTTCAAAAGAGATCTGTTTTCATCCGAGGCAATATGAGCTTCATCTGTATGGTGGCAAAGACGACAATTCATAAGTCTTCATTTGCCTTCCATTATTTAAGCCAGAAGATTGTTTTAAGGAATTAAAACCGCTCTAGCTTCAATTTTTGAGTCTTTTAATTTTTTTAAGACCTCATTTGCTTTTTCTAAAGGAAATGTTTCAGAGAGCACTTCTAATTTTTTATCATTGCAAATTTTTATGACCTGCTCCATGTCTTTAGTTGATCCTATCAGAGTTCCTCTTATGGTTTTTTCTTCAAATGCTACAAATGATGGATTTTCCCCTATAGTGGCAATGACTATTGTTCCTCCCTTTTTGACTGCCTTGATTGCAGTGTCAGTTACAATATCTGCAGGAGCAAAAACAATTGCGGCATCTAGCATTCCATGTTTTTCTTTTAGCATTTTTAGAAAGGTTTCTTGATTGTCTAAAAATCTAATACTGTCTTTTGCGCCTAATCTTTTTGCAACATCCAAATGGCTTTGATTTCTAGAGACGGCAATCACCTCGCATCCTTCAACCTTTGCAAATTGAACGGCCATGTGCCCGACTCCTCCAATTCCAAAAATTCCAATCTTTTTGTTTGGCTCAGGGTCAGCTGCCTTTACTGCCTTGTAGGCTGTAATTCCTGCACAAAACAATGGTGCAGCATATTCGGGTTTCATGTTCTCTGGAACCTTTGTCGCAAAATCTTCTGTAACTGTTATGAATTCTGTATATCCTCCTTTGGTAGATTCTCCAGTAATTGTTGATGACTCGCAAAGGTATTCTTTTCCTTCATTACAGTATTGGCAGTTCTTGCATGCCTCTAACAATGGTGTAATTCCTGCCCTGTCTCCTACTTTGAATTTTGTAACCTTGTCTCCGACTTCAACTACTTTTCCAACCACCTCGTGACCTGGAACAGTGGGCAGTGTTGGTGGAATTCCCAGATCTTTCCAATCTCCTTCTATGCCGTGTAACTGGGAATGGCACACCCCACATGCTTCGATTTTTAATAAAATTTCATTAGGTCTTTTAATTTGGTGCTTATCAATTTGAGTTAATTTTAAAGGATTTGTTTCAATAGGGGCACACTTTGATAGAACCATCGCTCGCATTTTTTCCATGAATGAATAATTTTTTTATCGAAATTTTAACATTGTTAAACTCTTGGCTTGATTTTAAAGTGTATATGAAGGAAAATCACAGACCTCTTGATGTCCGGAAAAGGTAATTGGACTGAAAAAGATGAGGCAACAATTATGGCAATAATAGTCAATATGATCAATCAAAAAGAAATGCTAAAAGACCTGGGAGTAAAAAGTGAACTACAAAAATCC
>JASFUC010000136.1:0-4098 GCA_050050475.1 Nitrosopumilaceae archaeon | reverse complement strand
TCATTGTTCAGATGAATGCTTACTAAGCGATGTAAAAAACAGTAAAACCCTTGATCCTGATGGTAAAGGTGCTGAAAATTGGGGAGAAGAATAAGATCCTTGGATATAGAATTAAACTTAGAATTATTTTTTGGGAAAAAGAAGTATTAAGTATCCTTTTGGTTCATTTTTATCGCGAAATCACTAGTGACTATCGCCCACCAAAAGAAGGAGTTTTTCCTTCTTTTGTAAATTGTTTACCGGTTTGTAAAAAATGAAAAAAGGTTTATTGAATTTCTATGAAATTTTCATTTTTGATAAACTTGTTTTTGTCTTTAGAGTAAAACGCCGAGGGTATAAAAGAATAAAATTTCATATTATATTCAAATTATGAAGATAAATACAATTAAGAAAAAACTTCGTCTAGATATTTTTAAAAAAATAGATCTTCCAGTCAAAAAAGAATCAAAATTACAAATGAGTGATTTTGATGAAAATTCAGATGTAGTAACTATAAACAAAATTGGTATCACCGAATTCGGTCAGGGGGCAGTAATTCTCAAAACTGATGACGGTATGGAATTCCCAATTACGGCATTCTCATCAGAGACAGCCAAACATATCTTGAATTTTCAAGATGGAAAGCGCAATGAGATGCCATCTATGTACAATATGCTTGAACAAATTTGTGAGAATTCAAGGTTATTGCTTGTAAAAGTCAGGATATATGAAAGTGGAAAAGCCCTAAGAGCTAACCTGTATTTTACTGGAGAAAAGGAAATAGTTCTAAGAAATTACAGAGCATCAGATGCAATTGCGCTTGCAACATTGTACAGTGTGCCCATTCTGATAAAAAAAGATCTGCTCAAGCAAAGCCCAGAGATTAATTCAAAATCCTAGAATTTTATCCACTAGTAAATTTTTAGAGTCAGACTTCAACGGTATTTTTGAAATTAGGATATGACATGAGAAGAAATTTTGATTCATGGATTCCAGTATCGGGAATCGTATTACTTGGTAATATACTCTCAAAATTAATGTTACTCAGGACTTGAAATTAACTCCTATGCATATCAAAAATATTCTTGTTCCTCATGCTGGAACCTTGGGTGGAGATAAAGCATTAAGCGATGCAATACATCTTGCAAAGATTACAGGAGCTACTATCAATATTTTACATGTTATGGAATCAAATCCCGTAATACCAAAATTTATTTTTTCTTCAACAGAACGCAGGTCAATTCAATCTGAATTAAAAAATGTTGAAAGTTCTGTAAAAAAAGGAATGAACGAAGAACTAAAAGCCAGAGTCAAGATATGCAAATCAAAAAAGATTAATGCAAATTACAAAATAGTGATCGGGATTCCAGAAAAAGAGATTATGAAGTTTTCAAAAGAAAATGATATTGATTTAATTATTATGTCCAAACGAAGAAAAATTCCAGGAATTAAAAAATTTTTGAATCTGGGTAGCGTATCAAGGAAGATTTTAGAGGTTTCAAAATGTCCAGTTTTAATAATAGATGCATGAAATGATAAAAAACTGGTCTTTTACGCTCACAATAATAGCTGTAGCACTTGCAATATCCTTTTTTCTTTGGTCAATTGGAATTTATTTTTTCTTTCTGCCCATTATTTTTTTGCCATTTTTAAAATATTTGAAATTCAAACCATACCAAAGCAAAATTCAATCTTGTCCTGTATGCCATTTAGAAAGTGAAGGAAATTACTGCCCCAGATGTGGAACAAAACTAGTTTGGAAATGACATTTTAAAACTAGTTTTTTACAATCATGTCTCTCTAAGAATTAACAATATCAGATTTTGGTGAATCCAACTAGCATATTTTGAACTATTCTGATGGCCTACAGTCAATGCAAAGTTCAAAAATGCCGCTATCTTTTCCACATTTGGCACATTTTTTATAATTAACTTCATTATCCTCGAGTGGTTTTCCCTCACCGTGTGGTTTGTCACAATTTTCGCAGAACCATAATTCATCGATTTCTTGTTTTATCATTAATCTTCCACATTTTGAGCATTTTTTTGCTTCAAGATCATCGGTTTCATCCATGTTTTCTCAAACTCCTTTGATTACAGACTTTATCTTTAAACATAATCTAACATGGAAAATTTGTCATTGAGTTCATCAACATTAGAATCAGAATCAATCAATCCGGATGTTTCTTCAAAATCTAATGGATTCAGTGAATAAAGTGCAGTGGGGTTGAATTGGATTATTTTAACACCGTTTTCGTGTATTAATTTTCGAATAAGTTCCTCATGATCTTTTGGAATGTTTTCTGAGATTTTGGCATTGATATCAAAGAATTCTTTCTCATCTTCTATTATCTTGATTTTCCCCTTTAATTGATATCCTGAAAACTTTACATTGTCAATTACAGATACACTTACCCAATTATTTTTTATAAAATTTTGAAAAGACTTTTTCCTTAAAATTTCGTACCAGTAGATTGCGTCTTTATCAACATAAAATGAACTTCTTGGAGACAAATTAGGAATACATTTTTCATTTGACGTGCCAACAAGGATTATTTGTTGCCTCTCCATCATCTCTTTTACATCCGAGGTAATAGTAACCACATTTCTAAACAGGGGGCTTTTTTAATAAAAATAATTGAGATTATCAAAGTTGGTATCAAATTACGTTAGATGCTTCAACAAACGTGTTAGTCTTTCATCTGTGAAAATTGGATTTGGAGATTAAATACGAATCTTTGTTAAATTTTTTGATTGATCTGAAAAATTACAAAATCTTTTCAATAAAAGCAATTTTTGCCTTTGTTGGTATTTTGATTATTATTCCTAGTGGAGTAAATTCAATTTCAATAAGTGCCCAAGAAGAAAATGAAAATCCCCAATCATGTATTGCCTATTTTTATGGACATGGGTGCCCACACTGTGCGAAAGTAGAACCTGTCATTGAGCAAATAAGTGTAAAATACCCAGAATTGGAGATACGTACCTTTGAAATTTACGAAAATCGTACTAACACTCTGATTTTAAGGCATTATGATCAACACTATTCTGTTCCAATAGAAAGATTAGCAGTACCAATCATTTTTGTCGGAGACAAACATCTTGTTGGATCTGAAGAGATAACAGAGAATCTTGAAAATACAATCCTAGAAAACTCTCAAGCCCAATGCTTGGCAATACAAACTCCTTTGGACACTACCGATATGGAAGTTTCAAAAGAAAGCAAAGAAGTGTTAGAAGAAAAACTTAGCTCAGTTTCTCTTTTAACAATCATCGCAGCAGCCCTTGTAGACTCGATTAATCCTTGTGCAATTGCCGTATTGTTGATTTTGATTAGTGCATTGATTGTCTCTGGAGGCAAAAAAAAGGCAATAAAAGCAGGACTTGCATTTACTGTTTCAATTTATTTTTCGTATCTCCTTTTTGGTTTGGGATTAATGTCTGCATTGCAGATTTCTGGATTATCTTTTTGGTTCCATCAAATTGTTGGGTACTTTGCAATTGCAATCGGGATTTTTAATTTAAAGGATTATTTCTGGTATGGAGGCGGAGGATTCGTAATAGAAATTCCTCGAAGTTGGAGACCATCCGTAAACAAAATTCTTCAAGGAGTAACCACTCCGATTGGTGCATTTGCAGTAGGATTTGTAATATCACTGTTTGAGTTACCCTGCACTGGAGGTCCCTACATATTCATTCTCGGTTTGCTGTCCGAACAGATGACACAGATAGCAGCAATTCCAATACTTTTACTATACAACTTGTTTTTTGTTTTACCATTATTGGTTATCACTTTCTTGGTTTTTGCTGGATTTACAAATATTGAAAAAACAAAACAATGGAAGGAAAAAAACATTAGAAAACTACACCTTGTTACAGGAATTGTGATGGTGATTCTAGGACTGGTTGTGATAATTGATTTGATTTAGAACGGAATTTGATGAATCCAGATGTTCAGAATTGTTATTTGTGAGCCTTCAGAAGAGAGAAAAATCAAAAATGATAATCTAGTCTAGTTTAATATTGTAAAAATTCCTAATATCAAGGTGAAAAAAGAAGCAGTCCTATATGAGCGACTCCCACATCATAAGGTAAGATGTTTGGCATGTGCTAGATACTG
>JASFUC010000135.1:0-4155 GCA_050050475.1 Nitrosopumilaceae archaeon | reverse complement strand
CTGGCATCAATACATACTAGCATAAGCCAATCTGAATGGATATCTCATGGAGATATTGTAAAACTGATGAGACAGAAAACCCTTTCTGAATTCTTCTAAAGTTATTTCATAATATTACTTCTCCCTCGTAAAGTAGAATTTTCTTCTAAAATACTTATGAATGATATGAGATGCAAAAAATGCAGTAAACCAATATCAAAATCTGAAAAATATGCTATTACGCTGTTCTTTGTTGAGAATATTCCTTCATCTCCTTACTATGAGCATATAAGATGCCCAGAAAAATTTTCGGTGTCCTCTTAATATGAGCTTGAGATATTTATTGGCGACTTTTTTGTTTAAGCATAGTGCAAAACAAAAATCTCTACATAGGAATTGCAATAATTTCAAGCCCTATTTTGTTTGCTTTGGCAGCTTTTCCTGATAGTTTCAGTCTAAGTTGGAATCAAGGTAGAGGTGGTTTTCTTTTTGCGTTAGCATTCATCATTGCTGAAACTGTTGGCCTGAAAATTCTCATTTCAACCAAAAGGCTAATGCTAGTTATTCCGTTAGCAATTTTAACAATAATCTACCTAATTGGTTTAGAAAACGGTCTTAGGGATTTTATTTTAAATTCATCGGAACAGTACAACGTTCAATTAATTTACTCTTGGACTTGGATGTGGGACTTTATTATAATGGCTATTTTCGTAATGGCTGCCCTAACTTTATTTTTTGGAAAACGATGGATTAGAATTGCACCAGCGGGTCCCATTTTTTTGGGTGGGAGCGCAATAATTCTTTCATTGGATGCATTTTTTCCTTATGATACTTTAGGTCCTTTACAATACGTTGTTCCATATTTAGTCCAAGCAAATGTTTGGTTAATTGGAGTTTTTGATCTTGGAACGGCAACTGCCCGTGATAATATCATGTTCTTAAAAGGAGATTTTGGTTCAATGGTTCTTCAGGTTTTTTGGCCTTCAGCAGGAGTCCATAGCGTGATTATCTATTCTCTGGTAATGGGTGCATTTTTGCTGAAAATGAATATTCCAAGAAAAAGAAAATCCATTTACTTTGCTCTGGGAATAATGGGGACAATAATAGTAAACATGATTAGAATTTTCTCGCTGTCTTGGTATGCCCTAAAAGTTACCACCAATGCTGAACAATGGGAAGAATTCCATTCTGTTGCTGGAGAAATAATGTTCTTGCCTTGGCTCTTTGTTTTCCTTTTGATTGTAATACTAATAGAATCTAGAAGGCTAAAAAACTTGGAATCTCGAGGAAATACTCAAAAATAACTTGTAATGCTGCTTTGATCTCGAAGGTCAGACAATTCTGACACCTTTACTCCAATTCTTCGTATCATGATTTTTTGCTCTTCCAAGGCATCTTTTAGTAATTGTTCTACATTTTTTTTAAGCTCGTCCAAATTAGACGTGGGGTTTTTCAACATTTTAGATTTTGTTTTATTTGATAAATCCGATTGAATTAACTGTATTCCTACTGACTTGAACATTTTATTTTTGTTCAAAACAATTTGATGTACTTCACTACACAACAACTTGAAATTTTCTAATAAAAAATCAAATTCTAGTGAATCTTTTTTCAAGGTAACAATTTTACTGTATTGGGAATTTTGCTCTTTGGGTTTTACAGGATCATTGTCTATTCCTCTCACTGCATTGAAAATGTATTCACCTGTTTTCCTTCCAAATTTTTTATTGAGTGTAAAAATATCCATTTGTTTTAAATCAGAAATTGTTTTGTAATCCATTTCTGAAAACTGTTCTTCTGTCTTTTTGCCTATTCCGGGTATTTCTCTGATTTTTAATGGTTCTAAGAATTCTTCAACTTTGTTGGGTGGCACCATCGTCAATCCATTTGGTTTTTGAAAATCTGATGCAATTTTTGAAATTAGCTTATTTGGAGAAACTCCTACAGAGCAAGTGAGATTTAATTTTTCTTTAATTTCTTTCTTAATCTTTTTTGCTAGATTTTTTGCTTCATTCCAATCCTGATTTGTTTTATTTGAAACGTCCAAATACGCCTCATCTTTGCCCACATATTCAAAAATGTCTGCGTTATTATTCATAATTTCCATGGCTTTTTCTGAAATGGTCAAGTAATAATCAAAATCTACTGGTAAGAACACTGCTTCTTTTTCATCTTTTAATCTGTTTTTTGCAAAACTAATGGGGAGTCCTGATCTCACTCCAAATTTCCTTGCAGTATAATTGGCAGTTGCAATGGCTCCACTATCTCCACCTCTATCAGAAAAAACACATACACAAACGGGTTTGAATTTTAGATTTGGATTTCTAATTTCTTCACACTGTGCATAGAAGTAATCAAAGTCAATGTGGAAAACTATCCTAGTTCCCAATACTTGAAATGAGTTGCTTGATTATTACAATATTACGTATTCATCTATCTACCTGAAATTAATTTCTAATCCCTTCACCCGCTAGGTGACACTGGAACATGCAAGACCAGATGCAGACGAAGCTACAGTGGGCAGTCTTACAATCATCACGGGTCACCATCCACCCAGTTTTAGATTTGAAGGATTTTGATATTAGAGATGGGTTATTTTGAAATTAATTTTTAGGGGTTAATTGTTTCTAATTTTATTTTGTAATATTTTTTTCCTTACAAAAAATAAAAAAATCATAGCGGTATGAAAAATTTCGTATTGTAATATTTTTGCAGTTACAGTTAACAGGACTTAAAAGTGGTTTTTTCCTGAAAATTTGCCAATGAATAAAACAAAATTGGGCGTTTCTGGTCTAGTTGCACTAGTAGCTGTTCTAGCAATATCTACAGTTGCAATTGCATTTACTCAATCAGTATCTGCAGCACCAGCAAACAAAACCGTGATAGGTTCTGGCCTCATTGGAGCTCAAATTGCTTCTGATGATTGGCAAACAATCATTTCAGGAACCATAAAAACATCTACGCCATCTGATCTAGTCATTTCACATGATCAAGAATGCACAATTCACACAGGACTAAATCTTGATCAAGACAATGAACAGGCTACTTCAGCAATCAGACAGGACATTAGATTGCTTGTAGATGGGGAGGTAGTTCCAGCAACATACGGTGATGAGGACGGAATTGTCACCTTGTGTGGTAGAGCATACCAAATGGATACCAATGTTCTAAGCACAGTCTATGATCTATGTAACTGGGCTGAAAGTTTGGATCTTGATGGAGATGGTGTTGCAGACAACGCAGACATTTGTTCAGACGATGAGATTTACTTTGATTCGTTTATTAGAACAAAACAAGCTCATGGATGGCATTGGATTGCACTTGATGTAGGTTCGGGAGAACACTCAGTTGAGGTTCAATCAAAGCTAATCAATGAACTTGACGGTGTTGGAAACCAGAACGGCAAGAAAGGACCTGCTAAGGATAGCGGAGACACTACAGTAGATACAGTTCTTGAGATTGGTAAGAGGAATCTTATCGTAACTGAAGAAAAACTCGCAACTGGTACCACTCAGTAAACAACACAATTTTTTTCTTTTTATTTTTTAAACATGTTCAGAAAATCTGATTAAATGAAGAAACCCAGAATTTTCGACTATTTTTGGGCAATAGAATGAGAACTCTGGGCCTCATGGTTTTGGATTCCTAGGTTTGATATTATAAATTTCCGTATTGTCACATCCTACCGTTAATCATTATGCATGTTTTTGTGCCTAAGAGATGAGAACACCTTTTTGCTGACATTTTATAACCCGTTTACATCTTTTGGTAAAATCTCAGGGAAATTTTATGTCAATGAGAGTTTTAACATGTAATTTGAAAATATTCTGATTTTCTCAAAAAAAATCCTGTATATTAGTGCAAAATCTATACCTCTGACTATATCTCCTTTTCATTGACGTGGGAATGTAAATTTGAACCAATCATGAATCAATAATTGATTTCTTAAGCATTACGACAAGCGTTGTATTTTTACGAATAAAATGGGGATTCCCTTTTTCCTGACAGTCGATAAACTCATTTACATTTCATTTTTTAAATAGAGAATACTGACGAATAATTAACACACTTCATCTAAATAACCTAAATTTTACACAAAAACATGGATTATCCTTTAATTGTAACCGAAGATGGCGTAAACATCAAACCTGAGAACATGGAGAGAGAACATCTTTA
>JASFUC010000134.1:0-4173 GCA_050050475.1 Nitrosopumilaceae archaeon | reverse complement strand
GTCAATCTATTCTAGTGGAAAAATCAAATTAATTCCGATGATTTTATAAATGGTTTTTGAATAACCTTTGACCAACATGCTACATATGGAAAAAAATTCTATCTTATTCAAATTATTTCTTGGACTTAATATGAGGAAGGTAAAAGAATGAACTGTTATAGGCCTGAATGCCATTTAGATTCACCATGTATTTATTGTGGAGGAAAAAAACGTTCTAATGATTTTAATAACTATCGCCGTTCCGGTTCTGAATCTGGAGAAGAGTAAACAAAATTATTCTTTGAGGTATTAGTCAAAATGAAAGCTTCAGACCTTTTGGTAAAGTGTTTAGAGTCAGAAGGTGTCCAGTATATTTTCGGAATTCCCGGAGAGGAAAATGCCGACCTTATGATGTCACTTGCAGACTCTAAAATCAAATTTATCCTAACTAGGCACGAACAAGGCGCGGCCTTTATGGCCGATGTTTATGGGAGACTTTCTGGACAGGTAGGCGTTTGCCTGGCGACATTAGGGCCTGGAGCGACCAATCTTGCAACCGGAGTTGCTAATGCAAATATGGACAGATCTAGGCTTCTTGCAATAACTGGTCAAACTGATGCCCACCTCTTGCACAAAGAGTCTCATCAAAACCTCAATGTTGTAAAAATGTTCGAACCAATTACCAAATGGAGTTGGTCGATTAGATCTGCTAAGAATATCCCGGAAATTGTTAGACGTTCATTTAAAATCGCCTTAACAGAAAAACCAGGTGCAACACATATTGAATTACCTCAAAATGTAGCAAAAAAGGAAACTGACATTCCGCCAATAGAACCACAGGAAATTTTTCGACCAAAAGCAAACCAAGATCAAATAAAAAAAGCAGCAAAGATGATACTGGACGCAAAAAAACCAATTTTATTTGTGGGAAATGGCTGTATCCGTGAAGATGCAAGTGATAATTTAAGAAAATTTGTTGAAAAAACAAAAATCTATTCTCTTAATACTTTCATGGGAAAAGGTGTAATCTCTGACGATTGCGAAACTCATCTTCAAACCATTGGTATCAAAGATGCAGATCATGCACTAAAAGCAATCCTTGAATCTGATGTGGTAATTTCAGTCGGATACGATTTAGTAGAATACACTCCGAGAATGTGGAATTCAAAATTGGATAAAAAAATAATTCATGTGGATTTTACACCATCAGAAGTTTATACCTTTTACAGACCCGAAGTTGAAATTGTCTCTGACATCGGATTGGCCATGGATGCTATACTTGATGAAATAGAAAAACAACAGACAGATTCTAAAGTGGAATCCTATCCTAGAAAGAAAATTCCAAAAGTTTTCAAAAAGGTTAGGTCTGAGGTAATTGAAAGAATTGAAACCTTCAAAGATGACTATTCTTATCCGATTAAACCTGAAAAAATAATTGTAGATGTAAGAAAATCTTTGAATCCCGATGACATCGTCTTATCTGATGTTGGCTCTCACAAACTTTGGATATCAAAAATCTATCAAACCTTGGAGCCTAATACGTGCCTAATTCCAAATGGATTTGCTTCCATGGGATTTGCCTTACCTGGGGCAATAGCTGCCAAATTAGTTCATCCAAATAAAACAATCGTAGCTATGACTGGGGATGGAGGATTTCTAATGAATGTGCAAGAAATTGAAACCGCAGTGAGGCTAAAATTGCCAATAATTGTGGTGGTGTGGGTAGATAATGATTTGAACCTAATCTCCTTAAAGGAGACACATGAATTTGGAAAAAGTGTTTTTACAAAATTTGGAAATCCAAACTTTGTTCAATTAGCTGAAAGTTTTGGCGCCATAGGAATTCAAATCAAATCCACAGAAGAATTTTCAAAAGTTCTAGAGAAGGCAAAATCCATTACTGACAAACCTGTAATAATTGCCATTGATGTTGACTATAGTAGAAATGCTGTTTTGTTGGATGATGATTTTCCACCATATGTACGAGATATAAAAAATCACAAATCCTAATTCCAATTTAACAAAATAAAATAACTAGAAATTATTTTATCCTAATCTTTTCAACTCATAAAACCATTATACTGTTTTGAAAATCAGTCTGGTTTTAATTTTAGATTCCAACTGAATCACTTTTAAATGATTAAATCATTCAGCTTTTAGTTTGTCCTTTAAAAGACCAAAGATTCCAAAACCTAAAATTCCTAAGGTAAAAAAACCAACTAATTCCAAACGAAAAAAATTAGATAAGACAATAAAATCAGAAATCTCTAAAAAAATTACCACAAAAATTAAGAGTAAAAAAACTTCTTTACAAAAACCAAAATCTGTAAAATCTAAAAAAACAACTCACAAAAACAAAGGCGTTTGTTATTCTCAAAAAAACTGTAAGGGAAAAATTGTTTCAAATCAGTGCACCAAAACCGAATGTAAAAAACTAGGTGGTAAGAGCTGGAAAGGATTAAGTGGATGTCAAGAAGTTTCGTAATTTAGGAGAATATTTTCTTGGTCTTTGAGGCAATTTTGTATATAGCAGTTCTAGTACTGTCTGCCAAGCTTTTTGGTGAAATCCTACATAGGATAAACCAACCTACTATAATTGGAAATGTTTTAGCCGGCATAATTGTAGGTCCTGCATTATTTGCGCTGGTTCAGCCAATAGATGAAATTGAAGTTTTCATTTCGATAGGTGTTTTCTTTTTGTTCTTCTTAATTGGGCTAGAAGAGATAGATCTATCTGGGCTTTTCAAAGTTTTGCGTGGAAGAATCTTCATGGGCTCTGCCATTGGATTTTTGATACCATTTACTGCAGCAGGCGTTTTTGGATTTTTAACGATGGATATGGAGTTAGTCAAAGCCCTGGCAATTGGAAGTGTGGTGGGTGCATCAAGCTTGGGTGTGACTGCCAAGGTTCTAACCGACATGGGAAAACTTCGGTCAACAATAGGCTTGGAGATTTTTACTATTGCAGGAATTATTGAATTCATTGCAATCATCTTTACAAGTGTTGTAATTCAGATTAATGCTTCTGCTTCTCCACAAGTTGATGATTTTGCTTGGTTGTTTGCAAAAATGATAATATTTTTTATTATTGCAGGGTTGGCATCTGTTTTTGTTTTCCCTCGTTTTTTCAGATTTATCCGAAAACACTTGAAAGCACAACAAGTGTATTTTGCAGTAGTAATAGGAATTATTCTTTTAGTTGCTTATTTTGCAGAAATCAGTGGAATTCATGGGGCTATTGGAGCCCTGCTACTTGGAATAGCAGTATCTCGAATGGATAGAGAAGAATATCATGAAATTTCAAAAAGTGTTCATGCATTAGGTTACGGAATATTCATACCGATATTCTTTGCAGGAATTGGATTGCATTTTGCGCTGGGCTTCTTTGAGCTTCCAATTTGGGTTATTGCAGGATTTCTAATAATTATTGTGGTAGGAAAATTTGGAAGCTCATATTTGGCAGCAAAGGTAGCTCATATGAGGCCCGCAAAAGCAGTAGCTTACGGAGTAATGTCAAAAGGTGCAGTTGATTTGGCATTAATGCTCTCATTACTAGATTCAGAAATTCTTGATGATGATCTATTTTCATTGCTAGTCTTTGGAACCTTGATTACTATGGTTATATCCAGCGTAGAACTTCAGAGGCATCTCAAAAAAGTCGTCCATGTAAAGATAGGCTCAAAAGAATTAGCACTAATTCCAATTTACTTCAGAAGAGCAGTTTCAGGATTTACATCAGAAAAAGCTATGAATGTTTCATTTAACCAAGTGGATCCTTCTACCGCATTAGATGACGTACTTGAAAATCAAGAATTTCCTGATCAAGATTTTCTTGTATCAAAAGAAAACAAGGTTGTTGGAATGGTCTCCAAAAAAGAAATTGAAAAAATCGATAAAAAAATTCGAGAAGATATTACTGTGAAGCAAATAATGCAAAAAAGGTTCCAAACAGCCATACCTCAAGAATATTTGTTTTCAGCGATTCAAAAATTGAATTCTAATCCGGTGCAAATTGTGCCGGTAATAGATCCCATTGATTCTCATATTATTGGAACTATTAGTCCTGTAGGGGTAGTAAAACTTCTTGAAGCAAAAGAAGCTGAAAATTCCAGTTAACCGTACAGCCTTTCAATTTTAAGAATTGAAGAGATTTTGTTTTAAAAATACAATATTTGTTTAAATGCAGAAGTTACT
>JASFUC010000133.1:0-4174 GCA_050050475.1 Nitrosopumilaceae archaeon | reverse complement strand
TCCATCAACCTCCGCAATATCGTAAATTTCTCCTGGTTTTCTTGTAGAATCGTGGACTAAGCAATTGTCTTCAGGACCTATTACACAAACACCAGACTCTGAAACAACTCGGAGATTAACATTTGGCTCCTCACCACGTGCAGAAGTCACAAGTGAGCCCATCAAAACTCTAGGTCCTGCCTCCAAAGAATCAAATCGTTTTTGTCTTGTGTCAATGGATATGGATTCATCAGGAAGGCTGTTGACTTTTTCAATAATTGTCTGTGCGGGTTTTTCTATTTCAGAAGGCAACACAACGTCAAATACTAATTTTTTGGTTTCAAAATCAGATTCGACTGTAACCTCATATTTTCCTACACTAGAAGCAGAGTCAGGGATTACAAATTGGTATGAAAATGAACCGTTAGGAGAAGGTCTAAGTGTGGTAACTGGACCCTCGTGAATTCCACATGTGAATGATCCACAAGTAATTTCAGAGCCTGTTTTCTTAAAGACACTTACATTGTATTCTTCAAGATAAATCAGTTTGTTTGGCTTTCCCGTTACAAATACAACGTCACCAGGATTGTATTGTGATTTGTCGGAGGATACCAATAAAGTTACGGGGGCATCTAAACCAAAAGTAAAGTCGTTTGCAACTCCAAATACATACTCTGTTTGTTTTTTCAAGTATGTGGCCTTTACTTTGTATTGTCCCTCACTAAAAATTGTAATTGGTAATTCAAAATCACTTTGAAACAACCCTCCCTGTTTTGGATAGACAGATGCTTGGTGAATTACTTCTGTTGGTTTGTTTACAGGAATTATTTTAAGAGTAACTCTTTCTGGAATTACTAGTCCCTCACTTCCTTGTTCTCTAGTGATCACAGACCCAAGTACTCTGAGTTTTTCTCCGGCATTATAGATTGGTTTTTCGGTATATACCGTTATTGGAGGGATGGAAAGAACGTCATTTACAGGATCCTTTGAAACTTTAAAGAAAACGTCCTTTCCGGTAGAGGATGTAGAAACATGAATCTTGTAAATTCCAAGATTTGTACTGGTAAGGGATCTGTCATCTAATTTTATTGCAGTTTGGGTTTCAGCAAGAGGAGTAATCCAGGACCAAGAAAATCTTTGACCTTCCACTATTGCACCCGAGTTTCGAATACTCCCATCAGGCTTTGTCAAGGAGATAGATACTGCCGATTCCCCAATTGGCGAAACTATTCCATTGAGGTTTACTGTCTCCCCTAATCCATAAACGTCCTTATTCAAGGATACAGACACGCCAGGTTCAATCACTAAGCTGTCAGAAACAGAAAATGTTGTAGATTGGGAAAGTTTCAGATATTTTGCAGTTACCAAATATTGTCCTTCATCAAAAATACTTCTACTCAGATCAGTTGTGACTTTATATCTACCAGAAGGGTCTGGAACTGCAGTAAAATCATAAGAAACAGTTGAACCAGTAGTTCCTAATCTGCCTCCGCCAGTTCCGCCAATGATAGTTAGTGGTTTGCCATCTTTGTCTTTTATCGACACAGTTACCACAGGAACATCAGAGGTAGAGGTACTCAGTTCATTCACATAACCACTAATAGTTATTTTTTCACCAAAATCATAAACGAGTTTATCAGTTGAAACCGAAAGAGGCTCCCGAATAATTAAATCAGAATCAGGATTATCTACCACTCTAAATGTCTTAATTGCAGTTCCAACCTCCTTTGAAACTTTAATTCGGTAATCCCCTAATCTTTGATCACCGGATGGAATTTTAAAGGAATAGTCGAATGTTCCGTCTCCCTCCAATCTTACCACATCTAAAATTTTGAATGCCAAATCGCCACCTTCTAATTCATTAACACCTAAGGCAGTGTTTCTAGTTTGAAGGATTTCTAAATCCAAAGAGCTTACCCAGAGATTATTTAATCGTCCAGTAATTGTAACAACATCACCTAATCCATAAGCTTCTTTATCAGTCCACAAAGAAATTTTGACATCTTCTTTGATATCCTCTACTAATTCAAAAGAAGTAGAGGTCTTATCCACATATTCGCCAGTTAGAGTATAGGTTCCAAAAACAGGATTGACAGTAGTCATGAAAATTTGTCCCGAAAACACGCCATCAGTTGGATAAAGAGTTCCAGTTTCAATTACTATCCCATTAGGATTTTTTAATTCATATCTTAACCCCTCAAACGGAATTATATCAGAGGTAATTCCAGAAATAGAAACTGTTTCTCCTGGAAGATACTGAGATTTGTCTGTGATGATTGCAAAAACACCCTCTTCAACTAGTTCTAATTCAGAACTAGCTTCACCAACTGAAAAACTTGTTTCAGATGTAGAACCAGCATAACTTACAGAAACATCATAGACTCCTTCATTGATTCCCAATACAGGGTGTAAA
Source organism: Nitrosopumilaceae archaeon (assembly GCA_050050475.1). Classification (GTDB taxonomy): domain Archaea; phylum Thermoproteota; class Nitrososphaeria; order Nitrososphaerales; family Nitrosopumilaceae; genus Nitrosomaritimum. The sequence goes on along the minus strand of JASFUC010000133.1, from coordinate 1,782 downwards.
CTTAGAGTGGTTTTAAATTTCAAATTAAAATCAGGATAGAGTAAGACCTGAGAATTGTAATTTGGTCCTTTAATTGTGACAATAATAGATTGGGGTTTAAAATCACCAAGTTGCTCAATGTAGACTTTTTCAGAGACGGTTCCCTGCAAAATCGCAGTTTCTCCAAAAAGGTAATGATCTTTTGCAGAATTTATTGTAACTGTGACATCTTGAGTGGTTTCAGCAACAGGAATTTTTCCGTTTGAAGAACCAGCATTGGATGTTACAAACTTCCAGTCATCCGAACTGTCAAGATCATACCCATCATAGATTCTCTGCCAAGATGTAAAATCGTTTTTTATATCAGTCAACAAAGGAGTAGAATCAACTATGAATCCATTGTTGTCTCGTAGTTGAACTATTTCATTTGTGTCAGTAAACCATACTGTTTTGTAAGAATATGTGATAAATTGTCCACTCTTGATTATAGTACCCAGAGGAATTGTCAAAGTTTGTTTCAGAACAGTGGTAGATGCAACCTTCCAACCTCCAATATCAACATCAGAATTTGTGGGGTTGTAAAGCTCGACCCACTCTGTTGGGGAAGCAGAATCATCTCCGGGAGGATTAATATCGATTTCATTAATCACAACATGGTCAGCAATAGATGATTGAGCATTGGCAGGAATTACAAATGCAATTAATAATAAAGCGGAAAGTAAAATAGAGATATTTCTGATCATTGTTTTTTCCTATATGGAATACAAGTACGGACTCTTTTTAGAATGAAATAGAGGAAAAGTTGAGCAAGTTGTTAAAGTTGACCTCAGATATTGGAAATTTCTAGTATTTTGCATGCGTATATTGCATTTTTTTGATATTTAGAGAGTTCGCATAATTGATCTGAATTCAAAATGAGAAAAAAGAGGTCATCTTACAGATGCACGTCTTTTACTAGGTCTGTGTGTAGGACGAACCGCGTTTGATTTGTATTTTGGTTTGTCGGTTGTAAGACTTCTTCCTTTCTTCTGGGATTTTCGTCTTGAAATAATCCTAATTTTTTCTTGTCTTTGAAGTTTTTTTAGTTTCTCAGAACTCATAGTTCTAGATTTTGCTATTTTGGATGACTTTTTTTGTCCTTGTTTTTGTAGATTTTTTCGTCTTGTTACCCATCCCTTTTTTGATGCCTCGGATCTTTTCTTAGATTCTGTGGATTGAGATGTTCTTTTTTGTGATCTTTTCATATCAGATTCTTACCTTCTACTTACTAAAAATCATTTATTTTTCAACATCACAGTTGGGGCATTTTTTATCGAAAATTGTAAAACCACACTCCATACAGATGCCTTCACCAACTTCTTTTTCTATTATATCTCGTTTCCTTCCGGCATAAACCTTTATTCCAAAATACAACAAAATACCTATAATCAATGCATAGACCGGAGCCATGAATGGAATAAGGCCAATCATTACAAGAATAATCCCTGCAATCAAAACAACATCACGTTTTTCAAAATACAATAAAATCCCATCAATCAAGAATCGATAAAAAGGTGCCGGAGCTCAGAGCTATTAGGTTTACTTCATATCAAGTCATTACTCTAACTCTTCTTCATTGCTCGGCATAAAGATTAAGACATAATTTGATAATAACATAATGATTAGTGGTGGGATCGGCGAGATTTGAACGCGCGACCTCTGCGTCCCAAACGCAGAATCATACCAAGCTAGACCACGATCCCAACGAATCATAAAAAATACCCAATTTAAGCTTGACAGATAGTAAGCAAAGAAACCTGTATT
>JASFUC010000132.1:0-4300 GCA_050050475.1 Nitrosopumilaceae archaeon | reverse complement strand
TTTGTTGCATTAACCGTGGTTTTGCTTCATAACAAGGATCAAAATATATCCAGTCCTTGTCTTCTGTTTTACAGAATTTTATGTTATCATAGTAAATTGTAATATCGGATCGTCCTGTATCTCCAAACTCGTAAATTGTTTTTCCTAAAAGTTTGTACCATTCATCTTGGGAATCTGGTTTTTCTTTGAACTTGATAAAAATATGACACTGGTCGTAATCAAAATTTTTCTGTTGCTCTAAAGAAACTGGAATCTGATTTATATCCCACATCGATTTGTCCCGACCTCTCTCAAAATTTTTTAATTGTACCTCCCATTCTGAAATTGAAATTCTTGTTTGATCCATCAATCTTTTTGAAAAAGACTCTGTGAGAATTTCACTATTTGGATAATCCGGTTCTATTATACATACAGTCGAGACATCTTTGATTTTGGGGCCCCATTTTTCATAAGTCACCGTATAACCAAAAGATGATTGGAAACTAAACAAGATAATCGATGCCAAGGATAGCCCTAAAATTGCGTTTTTCAATGAGACTTGGTGTATTTTTACAGTTAAATTTTTTGGGAATATATTGTTAGTAGTCTCCTCATTTTCTTTATTCTTCCTAAAAGACTAGTTTTTCAATTTAATTGTGTTTTTAGGCGTGATTTTTCTGAATAATTTGATATTTTTCATTGATGTATGTATTTTTTTTCACATACACAAGCTTAAGTTAACTACAATTATACTAATTATGAAACTCAGGTCCAACTCTCTATCGCCCGATTCTGAAACGGACTTGACGTTTCTTTTTTCTACCACATTTTGAGGTTCTTTATAGATCTTTTCAGATCAAGAATTTTGTAACAATTTAAAATTACATAAGGCAATATTTAATACCAAATTTTTCTAATATTTTCATAAATGGGCGATAGGGGAGCAGACTGTTACTGCGTATTGAGTGTACACAATTTTGTAATGTCTCCTTGCTGGGAGGCATATTCAGTTGTTTAAGTATGCAATACTAGCAGGGTTATTGATCTTTTCATTTGGATTCACATCCGCATTTGCTGATGAATCGTTTATTGACCCAGACAATCTTGTTTTTGGACCTTCATCTCAACCATATTTGCCAAGAATGGCGCCATCTGTTATTTCTGATCCTCTTACAGGAGAACCCTTTACGCCAGATTCCGGCAAAAACTATTTTCTCTACAGCACTAATCAAGGAGCCAACATTAAATCAGACGAAAAACAACTTGTACAAATCAATGATGAAGAATACTATCTAGTACCTGACCCACAAGACCGTACGGCAAACATCTTGGCAGTTCTTTTGCTTGCAGTTCCATTTGGATTGTTAGTTTATCGATTATCTGACGAAGATCCTATACCAGTCAAATACGCAAAATTATCTGGTGTGGTTGTAGCGTTTTCAATGCTATCTATGCTTTCAATGCCCCTTTCAATAGGAAACTCGTTATGGGGATATGCTTCTGCTTCCACCAATCCTGATGTCAATATTCCAAAGCCTATGTATTCTCTTTACTTTGATGACACTGAAGGCTTTTCTGCAAATGAGGCTTTGATTATACTTGATCAAAAAAATTCTGCACTCTTCCTTGATGGCATTAATGACTATATCACATTAGATGATTCCCTTCCACAAAAACTTGAATCATTTACAGTATCTGCATGGGTAAAACCAGATTTCAAGAAAGGCTCAGCTGACACATTTTCTGTTGTAAGCGGAGTTGATTCATTTGATTTATCAATTAACAATGTCGGAGAGCAAGTTGCAATCTTTTCAATTTATGATGGCATAAAATGGCATTCTGTCTCATCACATACTGCAATTTCAGAACAATGGACTCACATTTCTGCTACATACTCTGATGAGAAAATCAAGATATTTGTAAATGGAATTCAGGAAAACTCTAAAAATATTGCCGATGCCTACTCGGAGTACTTTAAAAATGCAGAATCCACCCAAAACATTCATCCATATCTCTCATTGAAATCAGATGTACTAGTTGGAGCCTTTAATCCTTCAATTAGAGAAGAGACTACACTTGAGAATCATTTCTCAGGACTAATTGATGACGTTACACTTTATGACAAACTATTATCTTCTTCTCAAATCTCAGCACTTGATGAGAGCAACAGAACTCCTGATGTTATACAAAACAAAGTCCAGTCAACTCAGACCCAGAAAGAAGAAACTGGAACTGCAAATGAATATGGCTTTATAACTTCTGATGATAATCCAAATGATCAAAAAATCGAAGAAGTAGCTGCAGAAGGATACAAAGTCAAAAAACCAGAGGAAACAAAGAAAAAAGACAAACAAAATCAAGCATCTGAAAAAGCCAAAGATGCACTAGAAGAAAACCAATCAAATGCCGACCAAAATGCCCAAGAAATTGTAAATGATTCTGAGGAAAATCCAAATGAGAATAACGATGTCATAGAACAATCAGAAATTCAAGAATTTGAAGAAGATATCCAAATCAGCACCAGCTCCAACTCCACATCTGCAGAATCAATTCCAACCACTCCTCAAAAAACCGCACCTCTGTCTGAGGAGTATGTTACTGATTCTGATTCATTGATTAAAAAACTAGTTAGGGTGTCTTCAGATACCATCAATACATTTACAGATTTGCCACCAATCAACTCAAAGGCTGCATATGAATGGAAATTGTTTGGTGACATTAATGGTACTCTAGTTGATTTAACAGATGATCCCGGTGTTAGCTTGCAACTATTGGACTTGAATTATGATACTACTCTTGATAGAGCAGAATGGAATGTTTATGATGGTATAACAGAATACTATCTTGTTGCAAAAATTATTCTAGCTACTGATGGTTTGCTACTTGACTCGGACAGAGAATTTATCGACGATATATTTTATGAAATCAAGTCCCAAGACGACATTTGGACATATCCAATAACTGATGGGCAATATGTCCGTGTGACCTTTGAGCAACCCATTGATAACTCACGGGATATTACAGTATATGCAAGAAGCCTTGGGTCTACAATCCTTGAAGTATATGAAAAAGATGGAGCACAGTTAATTGCCACCTTTGATCCTATATCTGATGCTGAACTGTCAAAGGTATTTCTAACTGGCTTGGTTGGGTCTCAAGAGACCTTTGACATTTTAGTTACTGGCGACCCAATAGAGTTTGATCTTATAATTGATCCAATTGGATATGACAAAGGCGTTTTCAATGTTGGTGGAAGTGCTCAAAACCAAACTTGGACTACAGGAAACGCTGGAAATGGTCATAATGAAGGAGATTGGGTGTCCTATCAGTACGAAATTACTGGAGATGAAGGAGATCCAATTCCCAGCTTTAATGTTGTTTTTAACCACTATGATGCCGGCCAAGATGCAATCTTTATTGATGCATTTTCCAACTTTAGATATTGTGAAGACTGTGAATTGCTCCCAGATGGAGTGAATGCTCCTCCAAAAGATGATACTTCAGAATGGAAAACTTTTGTTCCAATTAAGGTAAACAAACATTATGAGCCTGGTAGCGGAAGTACTCCTGGAGTTTGTTCTGGACTTGACCCAATAAATGATCCGCAAGAATTCCATTGCTTTTCAATAGATACAACAAATGCTACCTCAGAACTTTACAATTTTAATTTCACCGGTGGGAATGAAAATATCATCATTTTCTTCCAAGCTCATTTGTCTTTGAGCTCCACTTGGATTACAGGACATGAAGATGACATGGATGTAATGGGTTCTCCTTATGAAGTTAAAGCATCTCCCGAATCAAACTTGACCGACGTTTATGGACTTGACCATTATGATGGTTGGACCACTGACTTGGAGTTTGGAGTAGGAGCAACACCAGGTTCCTCAGCACAATTCAAACTTCAAGACCAATCAGCAGGACCCAAAGGTGCAATAACACTGCCTATTCCAACAGTAGAATCAACTGCCTTTGCAAGCATTACAATAATTAAAGATACCATTCCTGATGGACCAATTGATGTAAACTTTACTACAACTAATCTTCCAAATGCAACCTTCACATTAGATGATGATGGCATAAACAACAATCCATATTCTAATACAACAATTTTCATAGGTTTGACTGAGGGCACTTATAGTGTAGCCGAAGTCCTTCCACTAGAAGGCTATTCTCTTACTGATATTGACTGTGAAACAATGAATCCTTTCCAAGGAAATGATGACTCGCCTACAACAATAAATCTGGAGACTGGGAACGCAACGATTTTCCTTGAAAACGGGGATCAAGTTTCTTGTACATTTACAAATGAAGAAACAGG
>JASFUC010000131.1:0-4325 GCA_050050475.1 Nitrosopumilaceae archaeon | reverse complement strand
ATGATAATCACCATCATGGACCCCGCCAGGAGCTGGATGTACATGAAGTTTCCATAGGTAATGTGCTAATCCATTTTTGTCATTTCGATCTTGACCAGTACCATCATTTCCAATTTCTCCAACATCAATCTTGTTCAGAATGATTTTGTAAGTTATTTCCATGTTATCTCCTTCACCACTTACCCAAAACATTGCACGGCCTTTTTCACCAGTAAATTCTTCTTCACCACCAGGGGCCAACTGATTAAAAATGGCTATAAAATCAGGTTTTCCCTTGCCTTCCTGTTTTGCTTGAGCATTAGGCATTTCAGAGATAGTAATTGCAGATATTGTAAATATTGCAACCATAGAAATTCCTAGAAGTTGTTTTTTATTCATTAAATCCAAATTATAGCTTTTCACTTAAAATAGATCTGGGTTGTTCGTCGAATGTACCAGTTTTAATTTGAAAAAATTTAATTTTATAAATTAATAATTGAAAAAAAATCAATGTAACAAATAATTAGATGCAAAAATTACAAGGCTTGATATAAATTTGTCCACAAAAAAACGAGAATATTTTTCATCTACTAAATGAAAATAATCATGGTTCTGATAATTTCACAGATTCACCTGTGTGAAAATTTCTATTTTTAATAAAAAATTTTCTTTTCTTGTTAGAAATTCAAATTATTGGTTCAAAGTCGAGCTTGTCTTTTAAAAATTTCAACATATTTTGTTTTTGAAATAATTATTGTTAAGAGTATTAAAAATCCCAGAATCATTGAAGTCAAAACAGAAAATTCAGGAGCTACGTTAATTGGAATTTCAACATATTCCTCGGTTCCATTAATTTTGTCAATTCGCAAAGTAAGATCTCCGGATTCTTCTTCAATAAATACAAAATTCTCAAATGTTCCACCTGAACTTGCAATGCCTGAACTTCGATGAATTTCTTTTCCATCTTTGATTAGAACAAAGTCGTATGAAACCCCTTTTACTGGAATTTTAGTATCCTTTTGATAAAATGTTATGATAAATTCAGATTCCCCAAGACCCAAATTATTTGGAAACCACGTTAGATCAACATCATAGCCCCCTTTGCCAGGTTCAGAATCGGAAATGCTTTCAAGATTAATTGGGAATTCCCGAATTTCCTGAGGTTGCACAACCACCAAAAAATTTGCCCTAGATAGGAAATTCCCTTCAATGTCAAATATATCTAATTTTATTGTACCATCATTTTTTGCGGTGAAATGAAATTCATCGGGATTTTCAGAGTTTGCAGATCCTAAAATATGTTTATTGAAGATGGGTTTTCCATTCTGGGATAGCATCACATCGTATTCAATTTTTTTTTCAGGTTTTTCTGAAAACATTTCTTCAAATTCTAAAAAGAAAGTAATTTCTTGATTGGGTAGAATTATTTCTGGGTCCCATGAAAGAAATATGCGATACCTAAGGTCAGGTGTGATTGCCTCCAAAGGCAATGTAATATCTTTACTTGGACCTAGCTCAAAATTCATCGTGGAGTTTGATGCCTCAATAGCTTGGTCTCTAATTTCTTCCAGTGTTTCTTTGTTGGCCACAATATGTATGGTTCTTCCTTTGGAAGAGTAATCATCTATTGTCACTGAATCGTCTTTGAGAATTACCCCGTTTATTTTTGCTTCATATTTTGTGTGTAGAAGTTCTGAAAAACCTTCAGGAACCTGAATTTCCTGATGAACAACACTTAGTTGATCAAAATTTTGATTCCAATCAAATGGCATTGAAAAAAATATTTTTCCAGAATTAAATTCAAATGATTCTATTGTATCAAAATAAGAGATAAGATTTACCTTTTGTGGATTTTCTTTAGAATCAATTACCTCATAGGTATTTTGTTCTGCCAAACTTACAGCACCTGTAAGATCTATTTTTTTATCAAGAAAATTGTCATCTGAATCCATGGTTACAATTCTGATTTTATACTCATAGAGGCCCCCAGAATTAAATACGGGTCCATACATGATAACAGGTTTTGTATCAGTTCTCATCCAAGCATCAATATCTGGAATTTTGTTCCCCTTGATTTGGATCTCATTTGTATTATTGTTTATTACTTTGATTACTAAATTTCCAAGATCATCGTGAAATCGGTCTTTGAAAATTTGTTTACCATCTTTTTTTAATTCAAATTCAAATGTGACATGCTCTACAGCTGCCTGACTTTTTGATTCACTTAGATTAATTGTAATGTAACGCTCAGTCTCTTTTTGGTCATATGTTGAAGGAGAAATATTTACTGATAAAGTCACATCTCTTCCCTCAATGAAAATTGGAGGAAGCGATTCACCTCCTAAACCATGTCCGTAAATCAAAGGATTACCAAAAATGTTCAAAATTAGGATTAGGCCAAAAAGATAAGTTTGTTTTATCTAAATCACCTCAAAAGAATCAATGATGGACAAGTATTCAGATTTTTGTTTACGGTCTAGATTGTCTGGACTTTGATTAGAATATTGCAATATGTACAATTTTTTATCTTTAAGAAATAACACTTTCTCTCCGTATTTCCAATTTTTGGAATTAACTTTGAATATTTTTTTATTAATGATTTTTCTTTTTATGGAATTTTCAAGAGTGATTTTTTCATTACACTAAATTATCCATTATTTTTAAAGTAAGGTCTACTTGCCAAAAGAATTTACAAACATGACAAAACGCCAAAAGATGTTTTATTTCTTCAGGTTTTCAGGTCTGGGAATAGTAGTAGGAGTAGCATACATTGATCCAGGAAATTGGGGTACGGATATTGCTGCTGGTTCAAAATTTGGATATTCATTGTTGTGGGTAGTAGTTATGAGCAATGTTATAGGAATGTTTATGCAATATCTTTCTTCAAAGCTTGGGATAATTACTGGACTAAGTCTTGCTGAAAATTGCAGAGAGCGTTTATCAAAATTCAAATCATTCTCGCTTTGGATTACTGCTGAACTTGCAGCTATAGCAACAGACCTGGCAGAAGTTATTGGTGCCGCAATTGCATTTAATTTGTTATTTGGAATTCCATTAATTTATGGTGCCATAATAACAGGAATCGATACTCTTATCATACTTTCACTTGAGCGAATAGGAATAAGAAAAGTAGAAGCAGTAATTATCGGGATGATGTTTCTTATTGCTTGTATCTATCTTGTAGAGATTTATCTTGCAAGTCCAGATTGGTATCAAATTGGATATCATGCTGTAGTTCCTGAATTGCAAGAAGGTAGTATTGTCATAGCAGTTGGAATTTTAGGAGCCACTGTAATGCCTCATGCAATTTTTTTACATTCGGCAATGATGAAGACCAGGAAAAATATGTTTCAAGTATTAAGGTCTAAAAAAAGAATTGTTAAATTTTCAACAGCGGACACAGTTATTGCTCTAAGCATTGCAGGATTGATTAATGGTGCAATTCTTGTAATGTCAGCTGCAACATTCCATCAAAATAACATAATTATTGAATCAATTGAAGAAGCATACCAAACATTAACCCCCTTACTGGGCAACATTTCTAGCACCTCTTTTGGAATAGCACTTTTGGCATCAGGATTGGCATCTTCAATTGTTGCCACGCTTTCAGGCCAAATAATTTTTGAGGGATTTACAAAATTTAAAGCAAAATTATGGAAACGAAGAATTCTCATCAGAGCCATAACTATTGGTCCTGCAGTAATTGCAATTTATTTTGGAACAAGTACTTTGGATATTCTAGTTATCAGCCAAGTAATTCTTAGTTTACAGCTACCCTTTACAGTAATACCTTTGGTTTACTTTACAAGTAAGGAGAAAATAATGGGAAAAGAATATGTGAATAAAATACATGTAAAAATTTTAGCTATAATTGGTGTGTCAGTAATCGTGATAATGAATATACTGCTTTTGAATTATATGGCTATCTAATTTTTATGTCATCTACATCCATTTTTGTCACCAATTTTGTGTGTCGGTTTGCCTTTTCAAAAAATAAAATTTTTAGGAACAAATGATTCGATTTTTGTACCAAACTGTTTTACTAACAAATACCCATAAACAAATCAAATGACTTGCTCAAAAATTTTCACTTTCCTATTGGTATTTGTAATCAGCCTTGGAGTGTTAGGAATTGATAATGCTTATGCTCACAAAGCTATGATTGTAGGTGACTACAAGCTTTGTTGGTGTAATATGGCAGTTCGATAGATAAACCAGTTTCTTTAAATTTCTAATTACCAAATTAGAATATTGTTCAACACTCAACAAATTCTTGAGAGAAAGTCAGTAATGTTTAGCATAGTAGTTGCAGGAGTTGTTGGGATTTTGTCTGCGCCTGTAATCCT
>JASFUC010000130.1:0-4337 GCA_050050475.1 Nitrosopumilaceae archaeon | reverse complement strand
GATTTATGAATTAGAGAACGAGAAAGGAAACGTTGTAGATGAATTATACAATTCATTGAAAATCATAACTGAGTTTTTAGGGTTTTCAATCGAATTACCATCCAAAATTTTCAATGAACCTGAAAGCACTAAAGTTACATTAAACCCTTCTTTAGACATTATAATTAAAAAAGAAAATGGAAAAATTGAGCAAAAAAGACTAGATGAATTTTCAACAAAAAAAATTGCAGAAATCTTAAAAGACTCAATAATGCCAATAATTGAATTATGCAAGAATGAAAAAATAATTCAAAATAAAAACATCACATTCCTAAAAGCAGTAACAGGAAAATTAGAAAAAATACAAAAAATTAATTCAGATAATATAAAATCCGAATCCTTTACAGATTCTGAAACTAGGGGGGCGCCAAACAATTTAAACCAACAAAATCCTATTGCAGAACCCCAGGAATCTACAAAAACACCTGAGGTATCATAAATTTGAATCAAAAAATAATCCATTTCAATTCTGTAGAGGATTTAAAAGACAAACTTGAAAAACAAATTAAAAATTTAGATAATAAAATTGAATTACATTCTAAATTAATTGGTGATAAAATAAGAGAAGGTGAAAAAGAAAACTCAGAAGAATTTTCAGATTTAAAAGATAAATTAAATTCTGGAAAATCAAACAATAAAAAATCAAATGATAAAAAACCCGATAAAAAGCATTCCAAAAATAAAAAATCAGAACCAAAAAAGAAAAAATCAAAAAAAGGAGAATCTGAAAACTGGATTGAATATGAAAACCTTCACTTATTCAATGGTGTGGGTACTAGAGGAGAATTGGAATTGTATTTCAAATCCCTAGAAGAAATGAAAAATGACTCTGAAAAATTAAAGACCACCAAAGACAGCCTTGAAAAATTAATGGTTTCGGGAATAAAGAAGGATCTGGGAGGTGTAGGTTATGAGCATCCTGATGGTACTTTTGAATTGGCATTTATCAAAACGGAGTCAAAAAGAGAAAAATTCTCTTTTAAAACGATCTTAACTGTGGGGTGTGAATGCTGAAAGATATTGAAAATTCCATTAATTTTATTCCTAAATCCGTATTTTTAGGCAATAAAATAGAAAAAATGGCATTCCAAAGATCAACAATACGATCATTTCGATCAAGGGTTATTGACCTGATCCCTCTAAATCAAACCGTTTTGGTTGAACTTTTCACGGAGAGAAAAATTGACTGAAAACAATCAAACAACAATATTTGAAAATGATCCAGATTCCAGATCATATGAGCATAAACAATCCATTGATCAGCTACAAGATCAATTTTCTAAATTTGGATTAACTGCCAATCAGTGTAAGGTATACATATTTTTAGGAAAATATGGCTCAAAGACTGCACCAGAAGTATGTCGAGCACTGAAACTCCCAAGGACTGAGACGTACCATCTTCTTACCACCCTGCAAAACAAGGGTATAGTTTCAGCAACTTTCCAACACCCTATTAAATTCTCGGCTCTACCTTTACCAAATGCCATTAAATCCATGGTAAATACCGAAAAAGAACGAATTAAAAAACTAGAAAAACAAGAAGAAGAATTAACAAAACTTTGGGACACGATTCCAAACTACCATAATGAGCCAGACGTTGTTAAGGAAGATAAATTCCAAATGCTTGAAGGAGAAAATCAGATTTATGGAAAAATTAATGACATGATAATAAACACCAAAAAAGAATTTCAGATAATAGGAAATGAAAAAGACTTTTTGAAGTTTTATCATGCAAACTTTTTAGAACCACTTGACAAATCCGAAATTGACTTGAAGGTTCTGACGAATTCTTCTACAAGAACTCTTTATGTTTTTGACGAAATCGATAGAACTAATGTTAAAAAAATTCCTTCCACTACTGATGGCAGTGTATGTTTTGTAATTAAGGATAATGAAGAAGTTTTATTCTTTATGAAAAATTCCGAATCTGGAAAAGAAAATGTTTCTGCAATGTGGACTAACTCTAATGCAATGATTTACTCTAAGAAATTATTATTTGATTTACTTTGGTCTAAATCAAAATCCATTCCACTTTAGGAATAAATCCAAATAATTTTTACATGTGTATATCTGACAAACTCACTCCTCTTTATATAGAAAATTATCCGCCTTTTAGTGTGAGTAAGACGGAATTAAAAATCAGAACAGGTATTCCTGGATTTGATCTAATTGTCGATGGAGGATTAAAGGAGGGAAAAACCATTGTGTTATCTGGGGAATCTGGAAGCGGAAAATCAACATTTGGTATGCAATTTCTATACAATGGGGCTTTAGATTTTGAAGAGCCTGGGATTTTTGTGACATTATCACAAAGTCCTCAGGAGCTAGTGGGAGATTTTGAGAGTTATGGGTGGAATATTGACAAATTAATTGATGAGGAAAAAATAATGATAATTGATGCGAGACCATTTAAGATGAGTGATAAAGAATATGATTCAGGAAATTTACTTTATGAAACAGAACCATTTCCATTTACACATCTTACTCAATTGATGCTCCAAGGAATAAAAAAAATACATGCCAAACGACTGGTTGTAGATTCGTTATCCGTTTTGAGTATGCAGTATGGCAATCAATTCAATACACGGCAAGGTATTCAAAAAATGATTCACTCGTTAGATGAGAGAAAATGTACCTCTATTTTTATTTCTGAGAATTTGGATTCAAGAACTCCACCAGAATGGTATGCAGCATCAGGGATCGTAATACTAAATCACGTTCAAAAAACAAACACCATGGAAAGATCAATTCAAGTCATAAAAATGAGGGGAACGAAACACAGTGAACAAATTTACCCAATTAGATTTAATGAAAATGGGTATCAGGTATTACACCCAAGGCTACAGACAATCAATTGATTACTTTATTTTCTTAATTTCCTGAGCTACTAGAGGTAAAAATGCCCCTACATCAGACACAATTCCTAGAGCCTGCCATGTACCTCTGTCCATTAGTTTAGTCACAGTAGGTTGATTGATATCTATTACAACCACCTTAACATCTGCAGGAAGCATATTTCCTGTTGCAATGGAATGAAGCATTGTTGAAATCATAATCACCATGCTGGCATCTTTTAGAACTTTCTTGTATTCTCTTTGAGCCTCAGCAACATCTGTAATGACATCTGGCAAAGGCCCGTCATCGCGAATAGAGCTTGCCAAAACAAATGGGACCTTATTTTTTACACATTCATAAAATATCCCACTCTTTAGTTTTTTTTGCTGAACCATCTTCGAGATAGAACCTGCCTTGAAAACGGCATTTATTGTATCCATATGATTTCTATGGCCTCTTTTGGCCAAAGTAGCATCATGAACATACATTCCTAATGATGTTCCAAGGGTCGCATATTCAATATCATGAACTGCCAAAGCATTTCCTGCCAAAACTCCATGGATATATCCTCTTTTTATCAAATCTGCTACTGCATTAGCAGCGCCTGTATGGACTATTGCAGGACCGCCTACAATTACAACTTTTCCGCCATTTTTCTTTGTTTGAACAATGTCGTGTGCCACCTTTTTTGCAATGTGTTGGGTAGGCCTTTCACTTGAGCTACTACTTCCCATAAATGCAAAGATGTTTGCAGCATCTCTAGGACGTTGAGGAGGTGAAACCTTTACCCCAATATCATCAACTACAATGAGATCCCCTTTTTTTACATCCCGGATTGGAACACAAAATGCCCTGTTCTTCCTAATTACAATACATTTGTCCATCATTTGATTTTCTACATGAATCCACAAATTGTTGTGAAAAACCCATGTTTCATTATTAGTAGTGCTGTAAAAGTTGTCTGGAAGAACCATGTCTTTTACTGCTTTTTTTAATTTTACTTGTTTTTCGTTATGTGGAATAGCGCCATCACGATGAATATCGTCCATGATTTCTTCAAGATGCTTGGCATTTTTTCCAATAACTAAAAGTTTAGCATGACTAGAATCTTTCTTCTTTTTTCCTACCTCTAATTCTAGAATTTCAAATTCTCCTCCCCGGTTCATGATTTTATCGAAGATCTTAGTTAAAATCATAGAGTCAATTAAGTGTCCACTCACCTCGACTTCTTGAGAGAATTTCTTCATGATGTAAATTTCAAGACATTCCTTCAAAAAGGTTTGGGGGCAAATTAACGCACAATTTTTGTAAATTTATCTATACTGGCAAAATTACTTTGCCTTTGAATTCTTGAATATCATCTTCTTTAAAAATTAATTCAAAATTTTCCTTCTGCTCTTTTGTAACTCCCTGAACAATGGATTTTGATGTACCATTTTTATCAACAAGAGCAAGAATGTATC
>JASFUC010000129.1:0-4344 GCA_050050475.1 Nitrosopumilaceae archaeon | reverse complement strand
ATCATTATTACAAAAATCCAAATATTCTCAGGAGATGTAATCGTAGTTTGCCACACAAGTACACATAGGGCAGATATACACCCGATTAAACCAATCATTGAGATCCATTTTTTGCTAAATGTTTTTTTATGTAAACGAAAGTTTGTAAAATTCACTGCAGCAAAAATAAGTAAAAATCCAGAGCTGCCTATTACTGCTATACTTGACAGATCAAAAAGATTTGAGATAACTAAAGTGAGAAGAGATGTTATAATCAATCCTTCCAAGGGTTTATTCCAAATTTTTCGCTCAAAATTATGTGGGAGTTCGCCTGTTTTGGCAATGATATAGCTAATTTTGGACGCTCCATACAATGTTGCATTTATTGCCGAACTAGTTGACAGGAGGGCAGCTATTGCAATTGCGATAAATCCTACTTGCCCCAAAAAAGGTTTGGCGCTTTCAGCTAATGCAAAATCTCTAGATTCTGCTATTTTATCTAATGAAAGATTGCCTACAGTAACAATTGATACCATCACATATAGTCCAATTACAAATAAAACGCAAGTGTAAAATGCCTTTGGTAAAATTTTTTTCGGGTTTTTTACATCACCTGCAGTAGTCGCAATTAACTCAAAGCCCTCATATGCCAAGAAAATTATCATTCCGCCTGCCATGAGGCTTATTGGAGGATTCCATGTAGAAGGTGCAAGATTTTCAAAATTTATACTCCAAAACCCAATCACCACAAATACTACCAAAATTATAATCTTAAATAGAACAATCCCTTCCTCAGATTTTCCCACCATCTTTGCATTAAGAAAATTCAATAAAGTAAAAGAAACAATCACTATACTTGTAAGTGAATGCTTCCAAAATATTTGATCAGATTGAGGAAAGAAAGTTGCGCCATAACTTCCAAAGGCACTAGAATATAACGACAGCATTACTACATAGCTTATCCAGAGCAGTATGTTCAGGCCACCTGTCAATATGCCTGTTCCAAGTCCCTGATTTAGAAATTCAACGGTTCCACCAGAGCTTGGAAAGGTAACTGAAAGTTTAGAATAAGAATAAGCAGTTACTAATGCAACCAATCCTGCAATGGCAAAGGCGATAGGAGCTCCACCATGAGAAAAATTAACTGCCAACCCAAGGACTGCAAAAATTCCACCTCCTACCATCCCACCTATCCCGATGGATACAGCTGACCAATATCCAATTGATTTTTCATTTTTCATCGTATACAAAATATTCTCCCAGAGTGTATAAAGGAATAATTGTTATAGACTAGGTTATCAGCTAAATTTTTGTAAAAACTATCAAGATATCTTGTAAATTCTATTGCAGGGACCATACCAAAGTTTGGTTCCTCTTACAGGTTTCAAAATTAGGATCTTGACTCATTGAGGGACTTTCCCTTAAGGGAATTTGAAATTATATTTTAGGAAGGATAAAAATTAAGAATTTTCAGACTTTTTCTTTTCATCTTGTATCATACCTATCATTCTGAGAATCAAACATCCTCCAACAAGTAACATAACAATCCCAGGTATGGTAAAAAACGCTGTCAGAGGGTAATCATAAAATTGATATCCAATAATCATTAAAGTTAATCCAATTATACTCACTGTGATAATTGAAATTTTATATTTTGTAGTTTTTTCTATATCGTGATAGGTCGGAGTGGTTCCAAAACCCAGTGCCCCATCAAACTTGTCCTTTTCTTCAAAGTGATTATAATAAGCTGCAATACCTAGGGGAATAAAACCCGCAAGGAAGCCGTAGAATGGAATAAACTTGTATTCATAATCCCATGTTGCAAGATCTCCTGACACATAACCCCAATAAGATAAAATCACAAGGTTTATTGTCATCCAAATCCCTGCAATTATTCCCCACATGTAAGATCGTCTCATTTGTTATTTCCCAACTCCTAAGACTCCTCCAAAAATAAAACCCCAAAGGAAAATGCCTCCAACTAATGCCCCTATTGTAATGGCGATTTCTTTTTTTAAACTCATCATACGAAAATAATTAAATTCAAATTTCCACCACATGAAGTTGATTTTTCATTACCCCCTCACTTGTTATGAAAAGTTGGTTTGTTTCTGAATTAAGGCCAATTGAAGGATTAGAAAATTTAGAAACTTTGTTTTCTTCTAAAATTTCGAGATTATGATCCATCACAATTATCTTATTCTTTTTGGCATCAGTGAAATAGATTCTATCTTGGTTAGGGTCAAAGGACAGGTTGTCATGCCCCCTATTTTTCTCTCTAAATGCTTTATCTAGCCAACTTCTCTTCTTTTCAGGAATTTGTTTTATCATTTGTTTTGACTCTAAATCAATGCAATAAAGTCGGTCATATTCATAAGTAGTGTATTCATTATATTCAAAAAATTCACGATGAACCACGTATAGTCTGTTGAATCGAGGATGTATGTAAAATTCTCCTTGTTCAGGAATTTCAAATTCTTCTAAAATTTCTAATTCTATGCCATCAATTATTTTAACAAGAGGACTGTCCTCATAACCCATATAGATTTTGTTTGTAATTTGGTTAATAGCAACAGTAGAGGCTTTTAACCCAATTTCTATTTTTTCATTTCTTGATATGTAGATAAATTTAGTATCGATATGGTACTTTGATAGACATTGGTAGAAATGAGTTGATTTGTTTCTGGATTAATTGCAAAATCGGAATAATCAGAATCATCAATAACCCCAACTATCTCATCTGATTCCATATCAATAATAGAAATCAAATCGCCATCTCTCATCTCTTTCATTTTATCTATCATAGTGCCATGAGTGTTCCATCGTAGATCAGTTATTGCAAATAGTTTTTGGTTTTTCATATCAATTACCAGTTTTCCTGGTTGTGTGATCTCAATCCTTTTTGTATTTCCTGAAGAACAATCTATAGACAAAATGCAATTTGATTTGGAATTGGAAATGTAAATGGTGTTTTTTATTGGATTTACAGCTAAGAAATGAGGGCCTTTTTCAATAGAAATTTTTTCTTTTTCTTTCATTTTTCATAAATTAATACCCATCTTATTACTTTAAGCACTTCTAACAATCTCTTGAATGATAATAACCAAATTTTCTAGAAGGAAACGCTTTGATTTGGGAACGGAACCACGCTAAAAGTTCAATTCCACTTATTGGTTCTTGAAATTATTTTTGGGAAATGATGAAACTAGACCACAATGATTCCATTTTCAACTAAGAACTGTATTCCTTTTAGAAAATCATCATCAGAAATTAATCCTTGAGACCACCAGTCGGCATTGTTTTTAATCCAAGAGGGGATGTCTTGGTTGCCTGTTGTATCTGTAGTAGTTGCAATTTCAGGTACTGTGATTATTCCTTCTTTGATTAGAAATTGTATTCCTGTTGTAAAATCACTGTCGCCAATTGCATCCTGCGCCCACCAACCTGCATTGTTTTTGATCCAGTCAGGGATTTGTGTTAGGTTTTGATTGTTCCCAGATATCTTAATTTCATTAATCGGAAGTTGGTGTGTAAGACTAATACTATTTTGCATAGTCATTAAATCTTCTGTCACAAAGAAATCATTAATTTTTTTACCATCTATTGTTACTGAATATGGCGATTGTAATAATTCATGAGTATGTATCTCAGTATTTGCAAATCCCTTATTTCCAATAGGTACGAAGATAATCTGATTATTTTTTTCATTATATGAAAAATTTGTTATTGTTGAATCACTAACAAATTCAACATCATAATTTTTTCCACCTAGAGAAACTGAATGGACACTATGTTCAAGCCCAAAAACTTTAGCATATTCAGAAGGCTGAGAAATATCAATGGTGTCTTGAATTTTTAGAGTGTTAAGTGATTTCTCAAATTCAGAGAAATCAGGTTGTTCTTCAAAATCATGGATTGCAGTATACATGACATTGATTATTTTGTCATTTGTCAAAAAAGTGTAGATTGAAATTGTTGTTGAAATACCTTGGGCAAGAGCATCACACTTTGTATTAACAAGATGAGTCTTCATACCATTTAATGTAATAACTGTTTGTGGAGAAGATATATCGCAGTCTGGTTGTGAAGTTGACATCATTTGTTCTGATGCCCCTTCAGGGATAGGTTGGGACGTTGCATCTGTCAAAGTTCCCGAAATAAAGTTGGAAAGTGTCTCAATAGTAGAGACATCCATTACTGTCAGAGTAATCACTCCTGGTAAAGTCTCAGCCGCACCTGTCTCGGCAGGCATGACCATCACCAAAGTCATTCCTGAATAAATTTCTGCCAACCCTGCTAATTCAGGAGACAGTTCTAGTGATTCCATATCTCCATCTTGAGGAAAATCAAAGGAAAATCCAGTCC
>JASFUC010000128.1:0-4400 GCA_050050475.1 Nitrosopumilaceae archaeon | reverse complement strand
TACTTGCAAAACGATATTTTGATATAACGAGTGTACTCATCAACAGTCCTCAAAAAGCAACTTTGGAGATGTAAAAATGACAAAATCACCACTTGGATTATTTGCAGGACGTGTACTAAAAGAGAAAAAAAAGAAACAGAGATGGGCAATCTCTAGTTACAAAAGAAGGAAATTAGGAATTGATAAAAAAGCAGATCCTCTGGGAGGAGCTCCACAGGGTAAAGGAATTGTTTTAGAAAAAATTGGAATTGCTGCAAAACAGCCAAACTCTGCAGTTAGAAAATGTGTTCGAGTTCAATTAATTAAAAATGGAAAATCAGTAACTGCATTTTTGCCACGTGATGGTGCAATGAACTTTATTGATGAACACGACGAAGTTCATGTTCAAGGAATGGGTGCAACACAAGGTGGCGCAATGGGAGATATCCCCGGTGTGCGATTTAAGGTATTCAAAGTAAATGGCACTTCACTTCATGAACTTGTTATCGGCAAAAAGGAAAAACCAAGGAGATAAAATTGACTCAAACAACGAATTTCCAACTATTTAGAAAATGGGATATGGATGGAATTGACATTAAGGATCCTGGACTTAGAACAGCAATCTCTCTTAGAAAACAAATTCTTCCTTATACTTATGGCCGTTCTGCTCTAAAACGATTCAATAAAGCTGAAGTTAACATTGTCGAAAGACTTTGCAATAAATTAATGCATTTTGGAAAAAAGTATGCGAAGAACACCGGTAGAATGACAGGAAAAAAAGTTAGAGTGCTAAATACTGTAAAAGTTGCATTTGATATTATTTCTTTGAAAACTGGACAAAACCCAGTTGAGGTATTAGTCCGAGCAGTAGAGCATTCTGCACCAAATGAAGATACAACCAGAATAGTTTATGGTGGCACCGTTTATCATGTGTCAGTTGATGTTGCACCAATCCGAAGAGTAGATTTAGCACTAAGATTCATTGCAGATGCAATTAAAGAAGCAACTTTTTCAAACCCAAAACCAATAGAGGAACACATGGCCGAACAACTAATCTTGGCTTCAAAAAATGATCCAAATGCTCCATCTGTTAAAAAGAAAAACGAGCTTGAAAGAATAGCACAAGCTTCAAGATAGATTAAATCCAGTAGCCCGAGGCAGATTCGAACTGCCGTCTCCGCCTATCCACTCTTGAGATCCAGAGGGCAGAATCCTTGATCTAAAATTATTTGACCGCTAGACTATCGGGCTACCAAAACAAAGTCAAAATGTTTAGCATATAATTATTTGCTGAAACTACTTTATTCTAACCTCATGAATTGCAGTCGCATAATCGCATTTTGCCTTTAGTCTCATGTATGGGATTAATCTGTAATGAATGGAGTATAGATTACCTTCTTTTAGTAAGATCTCTTTTTGCATCAATGATACCAACCCTCGTGATGTTGTTGCAATATCGATATTTTTTTTCTTGCAAATTTCATCACGTTTTTTTTGATATTGTTTTAATGTAAATGCCACATCGTTTAATTCCAAAATTAAAGGCCAAACAACTTCAGCCCACACGAATCTTCTATTCTCAGTAGCTGATGCATACTTTCCTTTATCACTCAACATTAATAACATCTGCAAAAGATGTTATAACTTAATACTTGTCTCAAAAAGAAATTGAAGAATCTCTAAATCTTTTGCAAAAGGATTGGGATATAGACCCAATACTAAGGCAATTTATGCTAGGTAAAATCACTAAGGTTTCTGATTATCCTCTTAAGGTAAAAGACGTAGTATTTCATATTCCATATTTGGAATCAGAAAAAAAATACATTTTATGGAAATGTTTTTGGCCTGATTGTCATAATTGTTGTGATAGGCAGGGCAGATTACCTTTAACATCCGATGATCTAATCACCATTGGAAAAGGACTCCAGTATCAAAAGACATCTGACTTTATCAAAAAAGAAACACTCACTGTTACATATCAGGAGCAGGGGCCCTCAGGGCAATCAACAACAATGACAAGCATCAATCTGAAAAGAAAAACAGATGAAACTCCGCAAGATGATGGGACTCATATCTCTTGCAGATTTTTAGATGAGAAAGGTGGATGCAGTATGCATCCTGACCGACCAGGTGTTTGCTATTTGTATCCATTTTCTACTTGGCTTGAGAACGAAAAAGGTATGGCAAGAGTACATGCGTCTTATCAGTTCACAGGGGACTGTCCAGGATTTTATCTCTCAGATAATTTGCATGAGATGAAAGAAGAATTTCAGGAATATTCTAAAATTATTTACCAGTATAATATGGCCTCGAGCAGAACAAATAGAGAAAACTTTGGATCTATCAGCTTTAGTTAGGCTTTAGCTACTTTCATCAAGTCTTTCATATGAATTTCCATACCGAACCTATCTTCATTTTTCTTCATGTATCTGAAAATAGACAATAATTCTGCGATTTGTTTTATCATACTGAATTTGTTTTTCATTTTGTTTCGTACAAAATTAAAGACTTTACCATAAATCTTGTAATGCTCCAAAACTTCTTTTTCGTATGCTTCATTGTTTCCAAGATTTTTAACAAAAATATTTACACACTCCATGCTTGGAATTATTCCCTCCCCAAGTAAAGGATAAACAGTTCCAATCGATTCGCCTACACCCACTACTTTACCTTTGAAAAATGGTTTGCACAGGTTTGGTGTTGCAAGTCTTATTGGTCTTCCGACAGTTTTGATTACTTTACCTCCGTATTTTTGCAAAAATTCGTCAGTTGCTTTAATGTGATTCTTCTTGTAATCTCCTGCGCCAATATGTGCCAAATTTTTTCCTAGAGGAAAATACCAAAAGTATCCTGTCATCTTATCAAATGGCCTTACAAGAAAATCATCATATGGAACTTTGTCGTCATACTGAACTTTATACTCGTATGTTGGTAAAAAGAAATCTTCTTCTAATTTTGGTAGATAAACTCTGTGAAACCCTGTACAGTCAACAATTAGATCAAATTCTTTTTCCAGGTCCTCAAGCTTTGGCGCTACTCCGTAGTTTATTTTACATCCTTTAACAAAGTCTTTGATTAGTTGAATCTTATCATAAGTACACAGACCATGCAATCCAATGTCAAACTTTTCGTTATTGTTCATCTCTATATGCATATTTTTGCCATCATGAATCACATAATTCTCAAAATCTATTCCGGACTTTTTACACAACTCCATCATTTTTGGTTTACATGTGCCCCATGCACAAATAGAATCATGCTTATCCTCAAGCATTCTCTCAAAGCCTACAACTTCATGAGAATCTTTTAGTCTTGACATTAGGTAACTCCCTGCAACCCCAATTCCGCAAACTGCAATCTTCATCGTGCTACAATCTATCTGGGCCTAATAAATACACTATCTGAAATTTTGCCAAGTAACAGACATCTAAATTACGATGTATTCTTTTTTTAACAGATACTGGAGACAATCAACATACTCTTGTTCTGAAATCTTTCCTTCGACCCACCAAAGGGAAATTTGTTTTACATACTTTGGAATTTTTACCCCAAATGATATGTTTTCTTCTGCATAATCAACTTTCAAATTTTCAGATGACGTCGGATTCAACACTCCTATCCGTATTAGGTGCTGGATCCCTAGAATGAATTGGTATTCATCAATTTGATCTTCAGCCCACCATCCTACAGTATTTTTTACCCAGTTTGGAATCCCTTTTTTGAACTCTGTTATTTCAGGTTGAACCTCTACCAAAATCTCTGGACTTTTTTCATTTCTATATGTGGCAAAGATTGTATACGTTCCATTCACAGTATTATCATTTAGTATGATGTCAAAGCTAAAACCTCCATCTGAATTTACTCGAACCTTTCTATTTTGAACTAATTGATTAGGATCAATGGAGGTGATGTCTACTTGAATACCAGAAATGTATCTGTCTTTATTTATGACGCCTTCAACACTTGCAACAGCCAATTCTCCTTTTGGTATTACAAACAAGTCTGAGGATGATTCAAATGAATCAAATGTAATTATTTTTTCATCATCTGGTAAAAATCCATTTTCTCCATATAAGGATCGAACCGCAACAATATCTTTTGGTGTAATTATATTTTCATTCAAATTTTGATGACTAAATACTGCCATGATTGATGGAGCAGTAATTGTTCCTCTGGCCCAAGCAATACTTACATCAAGATCATCAGCTTTGTAATGGCCTAATCCAAGTGCATGTCCAAACTCATGCTTGACCACACTTTGAATTTGTTGCATTAACCGTGGTTTTGCTTCATAACAAGGATCAAAATATATCCAGTCCTTGTCTTCTGTTTTACAGAATTTTATGTTATCATAGTAAATTGTAATATCGGATCGTCCTGTATCTCCAAGCTCGTAAATTGTTTTTCCTAAAAGTTTGTAC
>JASFUC010000127.1:0-4401 GCA_050050475.1 Nitrosopumilaceae archaeon | reverse complement strand
TTATGTCCTGCCAAATGCTACAGCGAAGAGGATGGAAAGGTCGTAATTCAACATGAGGGATGTGTAGATTGTGGGACGTGTTCACAGGAAACTGAATGGAAACATCCTCGCGGTGAAAAAGGAATTCACTATAATTATGGCTAGATTTTAAACTGTAATTTTTATGCTTTTTAATTCGTCATACGCTTTTCTGATTTCGTGATAATAATCAATGGTCTGAGGTGGAAAAAGGGAATATGCAATGTAAAAATCCTCAGCTTCTCTTAGATACCTCTTAATTTTTTCATGTTTAGGGATTTGAGAGATAAATTTCATATTGTTTAACCTATCAGCAAGTTTGATAATTTTGATTTCATATTTGGAATTTGATAGGACCGAACAATAATCAGTAAATCTAGAAATTTTTTGTTCTTCTTCATTAGAACCAGAATAATTTTCAAGTGGTTTTGTTTTTAGTGTATTTGCAACATGGTAGATGTATTCTCCAAAACTATGCCTGAAATAAGCATCAAAACCATATGCCTGGGATGTGTATACATCTAAAATTCTGTCATTGTCTTCCATAACATCATGAAGAATTGCAGATGAAATTTGAAGTGTTGTAAGTAATTTGGTGGTTTTTTGGTAATGTTTGATAACATCTAAGGTAACTGGCCAAACATGAGTTTCTAAAAAGGAGGATGATTCATCTTCTCTTTTGATATTGCTATGTACTTCTTCGGCCATTTCAAATGCGCTCTCAAGAGTTTTATCGATTCTAATTCTTGCATTATTTTCTATAAAAGAAACAAGTTCATCTTTTGTGATCTTGTCTTTTGTCATAATACTATAAGGAGGATGTAACATAAATTTATGATCATTTTTGGTTATGAGTCGATTATTTTCTAAATCTATGAATCAACATTACGGGTGCAACAAAATACATCCCAATATTTAACAAAATTAGAGATACTCCATACCCTAACATTTCTTGCTCAGAATCGATATTTGCATAATTTAGAATTGATAAAGAGGCTAGCATTGGGGTTATTGTTAATTTGACAGACTCTCTAAAAAGTGGATTTTCACGCTCAAAATCAGCTATAGTAGGCGAAAATGAATAATAAAATTGATTGAATCCGGTCATGAAAGTGGCTCCTGATTGAGTTGAAAGAATTGTGTTATCTCTTAATTCTCTTAATTGTTGTACCTGAGGCGCAAGTTCAGAACCGAAAGTAGCTGTTGCAATTAGACAACCCCCACCTTCATCCATTTGTTCAGATTGTTCTGTTAATTCTACATTTGTTTTTTCTGACAATGTTGTGAAAGAATCAATTGAATCCTCATATCTTGGTAATTGGTTATCAAAATCATCTAATCCATTACTATATGCAAATGTGTAGAATTTATCATCTCCAACAATTGTTGTTTCTTTGAATTTTACATCAAAAGATGCACTTCCGCTCTGGAAAACTCCTTCTGCATTAGTAACATATGCCTCTCTTCCATTAATGGTTAATTTTTCTTGAGAGATGATTTCTAAACTACCGGTTGACACCACCTCTTGTAATAATTCATTTTTTTCTGAAATGAAATCATCAAAAGTTTTCCCCCCTTTTTCAGTTACTCTTAGGGAGATTACTGAGTTGATTTCTCCTATTTTTGGACCAACAGCTACTATATCAGGAGTGTTTTCATCTACTTTTTCTGGTTGTTGTAAGAACCATCCTTCAGGTGCAAGAAAAGAAACATCTAATTCCTCGTTTTCATATAATTGATTTCCAGTACCTTCAGAGGGTTGGGTAGGAATATCTAGACTTGAATTTACTCTTTCTGGTTGACCTAGTTCAAGCAAATCCATTACTTCTGAACGATTAACCAAAAAAGCGTTTGTTATTTTTGCTTCATCCGTATTGATAGGAATATCTCTTTGTCCCGTTTCAAGAGATGCTATCTTGTCTAAGGTTTCAAAACTTTCATCAGTCACTATTCTTCCAAATACAGTATATTGTTGATCTAAAAAGTTTGAATTTTGATGTACAATAAAAAACTGGGAACCGGCACTATTGGGATCTTGGGATCGTGCCATTGACACAATTCCTCTATTGTGTTTTATATCATTGAATTCTGCTTTTACAGAATAACCAGGACCGCCTATTCCCCAAGTACTTGGATCACCATCTATGGTATTAGGATCTCCACCCTGAATCATAAACCCTGGAATTATTCTATGAAACAAAACCCCATCATAAAATCCAGTTTCAGTCAAGTTCATGAAATTGGAAACATGATTTGGTGCATCATCAGGAAAGAATTCAATGACGATATTTCCTTGAGTTGTTTCTAAAATGGCTAATTTGTCCTCAGATTGTGCAAATGCTTGAGTGGAAATAGGAATTAACATTAGAGTTATGGCAAGTATAGTGAGAGTTTTTTGCAACAAAAATTCTTTAGGCCTCTTCCTTAAAAGCTAATTGTATTAGTTTTTAACAAGTTAACTTTAACGACCGTTATGGATCCTGATGAAAAAATTCAGGCGCATCTAGTTTCAATCTGGAGAGAAGCTAAAAAATTCTTTTCTATAGGTGGACGAGAGGGAATGCTTATTTTAACAGACAAACATCTCATGTTTGTTCATAAAACTGAGGCTAAAAAAAAGTGGTGGGACGCAATAAGGCAAAGGCAAACGATTCATTTTTTAAAATCTAAAAACACCATGATTACTCATGATGGATATGACGAAAATAATTTGAGAGTAGACATGGAAAATAGAAAAAATGTAGAATTAAGATTTGATGATATTTTGGATATTTATTCTGAGGAAAAGGAATGGGGTAGTATATTGTTAATAGAGTATAAAGAAGACGGAAAAATAGAAAAACATCAATATTCAATAGCGCAAGATTGGGTAAAATATCCTGCAAAGGAACCCACAAAATACATGAGAGCTGATTGGGAACCTTTTGTGCAGTATATTAAAGATAGGCAAAAAATTACGAAGTAAATTGGGTAAAATCTATGCGGTTGGAGTAGGGCCGGGCTCACCAAAATATGTTACAGAGATTGTAAAAGAGATAATTCGAAATTGTGATATTGTTATTGGTTACAAATACACTTTAAAAACAATTGAATCTTTGCTGGAAGGCAAGGAGGTTCATGAAATTACAATGAGTAATCAAGAAGATTCCTATCAAAAAGTGTTACCGGTTTTAGGAGACCGCTCTTTAGTTATTCCATTTACTGGAGATGTGAATTTTTCAGAATCCGAGGTTGTAGACAGATTAATTGAACTTTTTGGCGATGTTGAAATAATTCCTGGAATAAGTTCCATTCAAATGGCTGCCTCAAAAACTCGAGTTCCTTTGGATAAATCCAAAGTAATTACAATGCACGTAACCTCTTCGATAGAAGAAAAAAAACTTGATTTGCAAAAGGCATTGATTGATGGATATAGTGTGATTTTAGTTCCTCGTCCTTGGCCTAAACAACCAGATAAACACTTTATGCCTTCAGAGATTTCAAAATATCTAAAAGAAAATAATTTTCGAACTGACAAGATGAAAGTTCATGTTTTTGAAGCATTAACTACTGAAAATGAGACTAATTTTGAAGGGACGGTGAAAGACTTGGAAGGAAAAGAATTTTCTGATTTATCTGTGATGGTTTTTAATCAAACAAAATTAGATTCGTATATGAATTACAAATGGCAGTGGGAGAATTAATTTCCCTGTTGGTTTTTAGTTGTGCCTAAAATAAGATTATCTACATCATTAAAAGAATATGTCACTATTTTCATCCATGGGTATTCTGGATCATATAACCTGTAAAAACCCATTTCATCAAATGTCACATCAATTGATTTTCCAGGTAATATTTCTGGGGTTGAGATCCTTCCATCAGGGGTAAATGGATCATGTCTGTCTCCATAATTTTCTTTTCCACTTAGTAAACTATGAGATACGGCATCTTCATTGACAAAAGTAACGGTCGTACCAGGTTCTATTGTAATTCTATCCTTAGAGAAATATCCTAATCTTTGGGGATCTGAGCTTATTCTAGGTTCTCTTGTTTCTCCACTTGGAATATAGCTACTTGCTACACCTTGAGTTGAGGAGCCACGAAGAATTCGAATGATCAGGGATTCATCTTTTATCTCGGATTTTTCTGTGGTATCCATAAGATTGATTAGCTGGGATAATTTGGCAGTATAGATTATTTTGTATGAGTTTTCAGGAGTATTGATTCTTCCTGTAAATCCATAAACAGAGGCATTTTGGCTTTCTTCTACTAATCTACCGAAGAAGCTTATGGACGTATCAAATCCTTGTGAGCTTTCTATATTTCCATTAATTCTGATATAACGTCCTTCTCGAAGAAATTTTCCTTCAAGGTAGGATATTACAAAATCTTCATTATCTAATG
>JASFUC010000126.1:0-4567 GCA_050050475.1 Nitrosopumilaceae archaeon | reverse complement strand
ACATCACCATAAACTGTTCCAAGTACTAGTTTTCCTTTAGTTGTGCCTTCTTTTTGAAGTAAATATTTTTCAAGCTCTCCTACTGCGGCCTTCATGCATTCAGCAGATTTTAAAACAAAAGGAAGAATTAATTCACCTGAACCGAATTTATCGCCTACTTCTTTCATCGCTGGGAGTAAATCCTCATTTAGAGTCTTGATTGCACCGTCATGTGTAATTTCTTGAGGGGCATCAAGAGACAGTACACCATTGTCATCCTTTATGAGTTCATTTTTTCCTAGTTTTTCTGCGATTGCTGCAACCACATCATTTTCGATTCCATCTTTGAGTCTGTTTACTATTCTAAAGTTTGAACGCTTTCCTGCAGGCCATGAAGGGTCAACATCTACTTTTTTAGAAACTTTTCCTGCTTGAGGTCCTGCCTTTTCAAAGTATGAGATAAGATCAGATAGAGCATTAGGATGTGAGTTGAATATCAGGTCTTCGGCAAGTTTTCTTTCCTTTTTATCAATTTCCCCATAAGGAATAATCTCTTTTGCATTGACTATTGCAGAGTCTAGTCCTGATTTTACAGCATGATATAAAAACACAGAATTTAGAATTTTTCTTGCATAAGGAACAAGTCCAAAACTAATGTTGCTCAAGCCAAGGGTGGTAAATGCTTTTGGAAATCTTTCTTTTACGAGTCTAATTCCTTCAAGAGTGTTTTTTCCTGCATCTAAGAACTCGTCTTCTCCTGTTGCCAAGGTGAATGTCAGAACATCAAAGATAAACTGATCTTCTTTTAATCCATATTTTTTTCCGGTTTCGTAAAGCAACTCTGCAGTTTCTAATTTTTGCTGAGGAGTTTTTGCCATTCCTTTGGGACCAATACACAAAGCAATTGCTGGGAGTCCATATTTTGCCATTAATGGAGCTAGTTTTTCAAATCTACTCCCATCGCCTTCAAGATTAATTGAATTGATTATGGGTTTTCCAGGAATTTGAACTATGGCAGATTCAATTACTTCTGGATCTGTTGAATCAATTACTAACGGAGCATCAATTTCTAACGAGAGTTTTTTTACTAAATTTAGCATGAATTGTTTCTCATCAGATCTTTCAGTTGTTGCAACACAAACATCAAGACAATGAGCACCATCTTCTACCTGAGTCCTTGCCAGATCAAGCAAACCGTCATAATCATCTGCAAGAACCAACTGTTTTGCCTTTCTGGAGCCTTGGGTGTTA
The DNA here is from genome assembly GCA_050050475.1 of Nitrosopumilaceae archaeon. Lineage (GTDB taxonomy): Archaea > Thermoproteota > Nitrososphaeria > Nitrososphaerales > Nitrosopumilaceae > Nitrosomaritimum. Next base: position 3,337 of record JASFUC010000126.1, on the reverse strand, counting down.
ATCCTCTCCCCAATGATCAGAGGCGCAGGTTCTTGTTTTAGTTCAACTGCCTTTAGTGCAGAGCTTATCCTAGGAGTACTCAATCTGGTTAAATTGAAAGTAGTTTTTGTAAATACTTAACCCTTGGAGGAGTGAGCTTTTTCGTCAATTGCCTTCCTTAAGGCGGCAATATGTTCAGGATTTGTACCACAACATCCTCCAATTATTCTCACTTTGTCATATGATTCAAGAAATTCTCCTAATGCTTCACTCATCTTCTCCGGTGTCATTTTGTATACTGCTTGGCCTCCTTGATTTTCAGGCATTCCAGCATTTGGAACTACAAGTAAATTGTGTTCTTTTTGCTCATCAAGCCACCTTACACTCGGAGTCATCTCTATTGGCCCAGTAGAACAATTCAATCCAAAAACATCTATTCCCATATCTGACACTGTAGTGTATGCGGCCTGGATGTTTGTTCCAAGAAGCATTTTTCCATATCGATCAAGAGTAGTGTTTGCAATGATTGGAACTTTTTTTCCAGTTTTTTTCATTGCATTGTGACATGCCTCAATTACAAGTTTGACTTCCAAGATATCCTGACTTGTTTCAATTAGTAATGCATCTACACCTCCAAGAATTAGTCCTTCTGCTTGTAGTTCAAAGGCTTCTCTTATTTCATCAAGGGGTTTTTGCCCCAAGTCGGGATCATTTGAACTAGGAAGAAATCCCGAAGGACCCATAGAACCAATAACATAACGAGGTTTGTCAGTATACTCTGAACAAACTTCAGATGCAAGTTGCGCAATTTTTTTGTTAAACTCTACTGTTTTATCTCCAAAGCCATACTCGTCAAGCTTGATTTTGTTTGAACCAAAAGAGTTTGTCTCAATGCAGTCTGCTCCTGCATCCAAATAATTTCTATGGATTTTTTTTATCCATTCAGGATGCGTAAGAACCAGACCATCATTGAATCCATCTTTGTTGTCTGGAAAGTCTTCAGGTTTGGGATTAAATTTTTGAATTTCAGTTCCCATTGCACCATCAAATAACAATACTCTGTTTTTCATGGCATCAAGAAAAGATTCTTTTTGTGTCAAACAGTTTTCAGAATAGAAATACTTGGTTTAACTCTTACGAGAACATGCGTATATTGAAATTAGGCATATACGTATTTTTTGTACATTTATGCAAAAACTTCAGATTAACAATTTAGTTCGTAGTGCCACGTTTTTCCAGCATGCAGGAATTTCTATTGTTTTTGTGTTTATGCCAATTATTGCAAAAGGGGTAACTGACTCTGTTTTCGAGATTGGTTTGATTGTAGCATCATTTAGCTTCGCGCAGATTCTCTCTGAGATTTACTTTGGACGTCATTCAGACAAGCGAGGAACTAGGCTCAATTTTATTAAAATCGGCTATATTGGATGTGCCATTACATTTGGTCTTCATTATTTTGCAGATGACATTTCTTTGTTATTTTTGGCTCGAATTGGTGCGGGAATTGCAAGTGGAATAATGATTCCTGCAATGATTGCTTATACTTATGAGTCAAACAATGAAAAAAAGAAAGTTGCAACAGTAATCTCTTTTCACGCACTAGGATGGATGGCAGGAATTATCGCTGCAGGAGTTGTAAATGATGTAAAATCGATTTTCCTTGCAAGTTCTGCATTCTTTGTGATCGGATTTTTAATTTCAACTCGACTTCCAAACATTACATCAAAAAAAGAGATAGAGCCAGGAACCACAAAAAATGTGATTGTCAAAAATAAATTCCTGTTCTCATCACTACTGCTCCGACATATTGGTGCAGCCTCGGTTTGGACTATACTTCCCATAATGTTGATGGAGCAGCTTGGTGCAGAACTCTACCAAGTATCAATTGTGTACATGGCAAATACTTTGACTGCTTTTGTATTGATGAATCTGATGGCAACAAAAATACAAATTTCAAATGTTACAAAGTTTAAGATGGGAATTGGAGCAACGACTTTCGTCTTTGTTGGTTTATCGTTAGTTACGGATTGGTGGATGGCGATGCCATTTATGGCACTAGTTGGTGGAACTTGGGCATTTTTGTTTATTGGCGGGAACTTTCACCTAATGGAGAACAATCCTCGCTCAACATCTACTGGAATATTTAGTTCTACGCTGTCAATCGCAACTGTAGTTGGTCCCGTAATTGCAGGCTCTATTGCATTTGTATTTGATTATGTATCAGTAATGTACTTTGCAATAGCTATCATAATAATAGCATTTTTAGTATCGTTAAGAATTCAAAAATAAAAGAAAAAGGGTTTTGTGATGTTATACTTATTCGAGTGGGTGTTTCTGCGAGTCTTCAAGATCATTTATGAAGTCAGATATTTCGCCGCATTCGCCTGATTCGCAGGCATCGACGGTTTTTTGAATCCATCCTTCATAGACATTTGGAATTGCGAGTACACCTTGTCCACCCATTCCATCATATCCTATAACTCTGTCATCAGTATCCACATTTCTATCTGCAAGAATTACCTTTCCAACAACGGTTGCATCCATCCCATTACCATCATTGTTTGGATCAGGATCAACTACAATTAGTGCATTTGAGAATTTGCTAGATACATATGCATAATATCCACCGTTGACAGGATCATCTTTTGCTCCCCATTGTACTCCATGACATCCGGGATCACATGGAAGTGTAGCCACAATTTCATCAGCTGAAGTATCCACTATAGTGATGGATGCACCTGCCGGACCAAGTAGGTTGGCAGTCAACTCCCATTTATCATCTGGACTAACAGGAGTTTGAATTGGAAGACCAGCACCTACTTCAAGTAAATCGATTTGTTTGACGATTTCTGCGTTATCAGGATCGATAACAGTAAGAGTGTTTCCAAGGAAATCAGCAGTATAGTACTTTCTATCAGTGGTGTTCCCAAGCATTCCTGTGGCTATTGGAGCGAGAATAAGAGTACTATCGTTGGTGGAATTCTTCGCTTTGACGGCAGTATTATCCTCAAGGTTGGTAATTGTAGAACTTAAACTCATAAAGTCTGGAGTTACTACATACTTTCCATCGCTGCTTATCCAATGTCCATGTGGGTGTGATAACGGACCAGTTGAAAGTTGTCTTGTAATCTCGAAGGTGTTTGGATCAAGCTCAGTGATTTGTTCTTCTCCATTGTTTGTGATGTAAATCTTTCCAGTCGCCGGTGAAGTCATCACATGAGCTGGAGATTGCCCTACAAAGTTGTCTTTGATCATTTCACCTGATTCTCTGTCAATTGCAACCATTCTTGAATCAAACCATTGAGTTTGATACACTATCTCGTTTTTCGCATCAGTCCACATATTATGTGGATGGTTC
>JASFUC010000125.1:0-4589 GCA_050050475.1 Nitrosopumilaceae archaeon | reverse complement strand
CCATCATCAGCAAAAATTCCCACAACACACGCATCTCCTTTGATAGGATATTTTTTCATGCATGCATAAACTGCAGCAGAAGATGGACTAATCAGCAATTTGTCTTTCTCAAATACTTCCTTTACCATAGAAAAGGCCTCTTTATTATCCACAGATATCCAATCATCAACCACGTTTTCTCGTTTCAAGAACAAGTCGGGTTTTGCAGATTCTTCAAAGTTTCTCCAACCCTGAATCAAATGATCTTGTTGTGGTTGGCATCCAATTATCTTTATGTTTGGATTTTTTTCTTTGAGATAGGTTCCAATTCCTGTTATAGTTCCTCCAGTACCTACACCTGTGAAGAAATGAGTAACTTTTCCTTCTGTTTGTTTCCAAATTTCTGGACCTGTACCAACATAATGCCCTTTGAAATTGGCTTCGTTTGCATATTGATTTGGAGAATAATAAGTGTCAGGTCTTGATGATGCAATAGATGTTGCAAGAGCAATACTTTGATCAGTTCCTGCCCCCACCTTTGGACATAAATCATCGCTAGTTTCAAAAACTTTGGCTCCAAGATTTCGTATAATATCTTTAGTTTCATTACTGGCTTTTTCAGGAATTACAATTTCTACTTTGTAGCCCAAGAGATTGGCAATTCCAGTTAGGGCAATACCTGTATTCCCAGATGTTGGTTCAATAATGATGCTTTTTCCCTTTGTGAGAATTCCTTTTTCTTCACCATCTTTTATCATCCAATATGCAGCTCTATCTTTAACCGATCCGAATGGATTATGTCCTTCCAGTTTTGCATAATATACAAGACCATCCTTGGATAAAGATTCTAATTTTACAAGAGGAGTATTTCCAACTCTGTTTAATGTGTCTGTGTCAGTGACAGCTTTTGTGGCTATGATTATTTCACCTTTTTAATTTGAAACTTAATTGTATTACCATCTTTAGTCATGTCTATAAGTTCATGACCATTTCTTGTAACCCATCTAGATATGTCATCTTCAGCAGCTGGATCATCTGCAGATACAACTAAAACTTCGCCTACTTGCATTTTTTCAATTTCGATTTTAGTTCTAAAGACAGGCTCTGGGCAGAAAAGGCCCGTTGCATCTAATTTTTTTTCAGTAGTTTCAGACATTTGTTTTTCTAATTCATTATGCCTGTTTTGTCATATTAAAATCTATTTCAGATTAGCTAGTCCTATTTCTAAAAAATTTCAATTATCTAAATAGGTCTTCTTGTTCTGGGCGAATAATGTCAGAAATGGAATTATGTTCATTTGAGAATTTGTAATCACGGATAATTGCAACAGGGCATTGATTGTTTTTTCCCATAACTAATTCTGCTGCAGAGGCAATTTCATCAGATATTGCAATTGCTGTGACTCGTAAAATATTTCCAAAAGAATCTTTTGTTCCAGCATAGTCCAAAATTGGGTCTATTCCAGATAAACCAATTGCACAGTTTGTTTGCCCCATACGAAATGGTCGACCAAATGTATCAGACACAACAATGGCAACACTCTTTCCTGTTTTTTTTAAAATGGACTCACGTAGTTTTTTTGCAGAAGCATCTGAATCAATTGGAAGTAGGGTTGCAAACCCATCTTTTACATTACTTTCATCAATTCCAGCATTTGCGCAAACAAATCCTGTTTTTGTTTCAACGATGATTATTCCATTTTTCATTCTAACTATTTTTTTTGATTCTGAAAGAATCAGTTCGACAATTCTAGGATCTTTTTGATATTCTGAAGAAATACCCTGAGCCAATAATGAGGGCGTTATTTTGGATAAATCCGCTATCCTCCCTTCTTGTTTTGAAATAATTTTTTGGGCAATAACTAAAACATCTTCATCTTTTATTGAAGTTGAATTCAATATTATTTCTGCAAGATTATCATTAATTTTGATTTCTTTTGAAATGTGAACAGGTATAACTTGCAATTAAAATAATTGGGAAAGACAGTAAAATATTGTTTATGCTAGTGTAGGAGTCTCTAATTCCATCTTGTAATGTTTGTTTATGATGTCTAAGATTTTTGAGAGGTCTTTTTCTTCCAGGGTGGTTGTTGCCAAATCCTTTACCAAATCCTGTGCTCTAAAGGCGATACCCAAGCCGCACACATCAAATAATTTAACATCGTTTGCCCCATCTACGACACAAGCAATGTTATCTTTGTCCTCCCCCCATTCCTCGATTTTAATTTTGGCAGATTTTGCTTTATCCGAATCCACATTGATTTTTACACCATCTAATTTCCCATCCTCGAAGAGAAGTTCATTAGAAAACACATAATCCAAATCTAATTCTTTTTGAAGTCTATCAGTCATTATTGTAAATCCACCTGAAACCGCCATTAATTTCCAACCAGCTGCTTTGAGTATCCTGCAAGCTTCTTTTGCCCCAGTCATTATCGGGAGCTCATTAGCCACAGCTTGGCATGTTTCATAATCTAATCCTCTTAAAGCATCAACTCTGGTACGCAGTCCTTCTTCCCAATTAATTACACCTTGTATGCCCTTTTTTGTAATTTCCCAGATTTCATTTTCTTTTCCTAGTTTTTCAGCAAGTATAGGCAAATATTCTGCATCATAAAGAACTCCTTCAACGTCAAAAATTACAAGCAATTGATTTCTGATCTCCAAACGAAAATCTAATTATTTTAAGGTTAAGAATGATAAAGAAAGTTTTGCACCATAGATCGTAGTTTAATTTTAAGAAAATTGTTATTCGTCTACAAGAACAGGTGCAACCTTTGAGTCTTTTTTAGGAGATGCCCCTATTCCAGAAATCAAAGTTACAAATGTCTTCATACTAATAGGGGTGCTAAAACATGCACTTGCACCGGAATTTTGACATTCATCAAATTTTGTTCCATGGGAAGAACTAACAATAACAATTTTTGATTCAGGGTGATTTTTTTTGATTTCTTTTAATACATTTAGACCGTCACTTTTTGAAAGCAAGAGATCGGATATCACTAGATCGGGTTGAATTACAGGATATTTTTCAACGGCCTCAAAACCATTATCGGTTTCAAATGTAACTTCACAATTTATTGAAGAAAGTAGTTTTTTAATCATCCAAAGGGGTTTATTGGAGTTTTCTACAATCATCACGCCTGGCATGGGGTTCTTAGTGCAATCACAGTTATAGAAGTTGCTACTCTTGGGATTACTTTTAAACTCAAAGTTTTTTTAAATAAAAAAAGCGCTAGTAATAAATCGAGGAAAGAATTGTGAAAAATATGAGCGACGAATTAGAACGCAAATACGAAGTAGAAATTCAAACAACCGAAGAAAGACAAAAACTTTCCAAAGAACTCAAAGCTGAACTTCAAGATTCAGGAATGATGGATGAGAAAGGGAAATTAAAGCTCAAAGGAGTAAGTCCAAAAATGCTCAAAAGAATGAAACAAGAATTTGTTGAGTGTCCTGTTTTAGAAGATAAAATTCAATTTATACAATGTTTTGTATGTCCTAATTTCCAAAGCAGGGTAATGGGCAAGGTATTTTGTAAAGGAGATCCTTTAAAGTAAATTCATTTAAACTATACTTTCAAGATTTTCAAATTATTGCCTAACACGAAAGGCTCATTAGTAAAAATAAATTTCCAAGATTTGACTTGGGAAAAGAAAGTGTAGGAATCTCAGTATCAAAAAAAGAAGACTTTAGTGAATGGTACACCCAAGTTGTACTGAAAGCAAAATTAGCCGATTATGCTCCAGTTAAGGGGTTAATCGTTCTCAGACCAGACGGATATTCCATATGGGAATCACTAAAGAGTACATTTGACAGAAAATTCTCTCAAAATGGAATCAGAAATGGTTTCCTCCCCGTATTAATTCCAGAATCGCTTCTTGGAAAAGAACAAAAGCATTTTGCAGGATTTAATCCAGAAGTATTTTGGGTTACTCATTCAGGAGAAAATGAAGTTGGCGACAGGCTTGCATTGAGGCCAACATCAGAGACACTGGCATACACATTATATTCAAAATGGATAAAAAGCTGGAGAGATTTGCCATTAAAAATTAATTTTTGGAATACAGCATTACGTGCTGAAATTAAAGCCACCAAACCTTTTCTTAGAACTTCAGAGTTTTTATGGCAAGAAGGACATACTGTTCATGCCACAGAAGGAGAAGCAAAAGAAGAAGTTCTTAAAATTTTAGAAATTTATAAAAACACTGTAGAAGAAGAGCTTGCCATTCCTGTAACAACTGGAAAGAAAAGTGAGAAAGAAAAGTTTGTTGGGGCGGTTTACACCACAACAATGGAATCCATAATGCCTGATGGGAAGGCTCTTCAAATGGGAACTTCGCACTTTTTAGGTCAAAACTTTTCAAAGCCATTTGAGGTAAAATTTGCCGATAAAGACAACATAGAGCATTTTGCGTGGCAAACTTCGTGGGGAGTTTCATGGAGATTGATTGGAGCCATGATCATGGTTCATGGAGATGATCAAGGTCTAGTTCTTCCTCCTAAGGTTGCACCTACCCAGATTGTGATTGTTCCAATCTACAATAACGATGAAGACAAGAAAAGAATTTTAGATAAAGCAAGTGAGATAAAACAGAGTTTAGAATCTAA
>JASFUC010000124.1:0-4615 GCA_050050475.1 Nitrosopumilaceae archaeon | reverse complement strand
CTCTTCTAAATTATATTTTGATTTGTAACCTCTAGGGTTTATCATTAAATCTTTGTAATTATATGTTGAAGAATTTCCAACAATTACAGTACTAATCATGCCTAATTTGTCTGAGTAATTTGGTAAATCCTCCAAGTTAGTCATAACCACAGATTGTGAATTTCTAAATGCACCTTTGATTATTGCAACTGGGGTTGTTGGTTTTCTGTATTTTAGTAACATCTTTCGTGTATCCTGTAGCTGATGTATTCGTTTTTTGCTTGCGGGATTGTAAATTACTATAACAAAATCACCTTGCGCAGCGGCCTCGACTCGTTTTTGGATTATTTCCCAAGGAACCAATAAATCGCTCATGCTGACAACTGCAAAATCAGTCATTAGTGGTGAACCAATTATAGATGCACATGAGTTCAATGCAGAAACTCCTGGTACGATTTCAACTTGCAATTCATCTTTAGGATTCCAACCCGACTCTGCTAACGTTTCATAAATTAATCCAGCCATACCATAAATTCCCGGATCCCCGCTTGATACTAAAGATACGATTTTACCAGACTTTGCCAAATCAATACATTGGTGTGCACGTTCTACTTCTTGAGTCATTGCATATCGATGGATTTCTTTTCCTTCAATTAAATCTGAAACCAAATTAACATAAGTTTCATAGCCAACTATAGTATCACTTTCAGCAATTGCTTCTTTTGCTCTAAAGGTCATATGATCATGGTGTCCAGGACCAACACCAACAATGTAGAGTTTACCGGTCAATTTTACAATAAAACCTTTTTCAAGTAATTTATCCCTTTACTGAATTCATTGTTTATTGGAATGGATCAATGAAAGGACAGTTGACTAAATGATCACTATTCATTGGACGTGCGATGCTTACTGTTAATAGATCATCTTTGCTAAAGGAATCTATATCAAATCTTGTTTCAAGAATTTTTGCATTTTTTGGATCATTCCATTCAATATTATAGATTCTCCAAATTGGACTATAATTCTCATCTCCTGGGGCAGCTGCAGCTATTCCAGGCTGGAATCCCATCGGTCCGGAGCCCTTTATTCCATTTTTAAATTGGAATAAATCCACTGCGGCAGAATTTGCAATTAATTCAGATGATTTTGGAGAATGTGTAACACCCATCATTTGGGCAGGAGCACTAGGTGTAGCATCTGTTACAATGTAGTAAATAGTCCGACCATCAGGCCCCCATCCTCTATGGGCGATAAAAGTTACTGTCATTTCCTCTTCATTAATCTCCAAAATTTGACCTCCAGTATATGACGAATTATCAGTAATTTCTGGGTCTTCTCTAATTATCATTTGACCTTCTGGCCAAATAATCTGTGGAGCATTAATTACAATACCAGTTTCATTAAATTCAACTCTTCCACCCTCATAAGCTTTTAAAATTTCTTCAGAAGTTTCAAAAATAATTTTATTTTGTCCTTTTTTCCACGTCACCTCTACAATCGAACTTAATGCACTATACTCGGATTCTTGGGCAGGAGTGGTTGAAAACACTTCATCTTGATATCCATAAATTCCTCCGCCAGCAACTCCATTTCTAAAAACAAAAATTCGTTGTGTGGAATTTTCAGGAGCATTAGTCATAGAAGGGGCAAATTCTACTTTCCAATCTTGCTTTTCAGTAACTACTTCTGCAAATTCTTTGTCACTAGCATCTGTAATAATATAGGAAACAGAACTAGAATTAAAAATTCCTTTGTGCATTGGAATTGTTGCAGGTACATTAGTTTTTGACAGCGAAAATGATGGTTCTTGTTTTTCATATTCGATTTGTTGAAGTAGAACTTCAGTTGGTTGTCCTCTAATCCAACCATCGACACTAACTGTTGCTGTAAACTTAGAATTAGGAGAGTGAAGAGCTAATGCAGCTCCTGTAAATTCAAAAGAATTAGATTTCCCTTTTTCAATTAACGATAGCGCGTAGATTTTGTCTCCATCTATGGTCCAGATGGGTTGTCCTTTTACATCATCTTCAGTTATTTCATGAAGGACCACTATCTGAACAGGCTCACTTGCAGTAAAAGTCATAGATCCATCATAAATTGTTCCTTCACTTGGAGACAAAATTAATGCTAGTTCATGTCCTTCGTGACCTTGACCAGGGTCTTGTACAGAGGTTATGGTTTGAGTAAAATGAATTTTTTTTCGCGAATTTGCATCTACAAATTGATCAGATATTGTTGAGATAGTCAATATTCCTACAACAAAAATAACGAAAATAGAGATAACTAGATATTTTTTCAATGAAACTCTCTGATTTTGTTCCTTTAAATTATTTTAGTTGATTTTAGAAAGTTCAAATTCATCATGTAACGCCTGTACAGCTGTTTTTGCGTCAGGATTTTTTACTACAAAAGCAAGATTAAGTTCAGATGAGCCTTGGGTTATCATTGAAACATTTACCTTGTTTTTTTGCATTGCTCCAAACACTTTTGATGCAACACCCACGGTTCCCCGCATTCCTGAACCAATAAGAGCAATGATTGCCATATCGGTTGTGATTTCAAGTTTTTTGATTATTTTTCCCAAAAGTTCCATTTCCAATTTATTAACAGCTTTGTCAAGGTCCGAATTTTTTACTACAATGGTAATACTTGATTCTGAAGGATTTTGAGAAATCATCATTACGTTGATTCCCGCATTGGCTAATGTTGCAAAAATCTTTGCAGCAGTCCCAGGAGTTCCAATCATACTTCCCCCTCGGATATCTATTAGACCATTGTGAGAAACATTGCTAACACATTTTACGGTATTTCTAGCAGATACAGATGGAGATGAAGTTACTTGAGTTCCTTCATTTTTTATATTAAATGAACTCCTAATTTTCATTGGAATTTTTTTTGCCAATAATGGTTCAAAAGTTCTTGGATGGATTTGCTTTGCCCCAAACATTGCCATCTCAATTGCCTCAACATAAGAAACTTCTTTTAGTAATTTTGCATTTTTCACTATCTTTGGATCTGCTGTCATGAGTCCGTCAACATCACTCATCAACCAAATTTCATCAGCCTTAATACATGAACCAATTATTGTGGCTGAATAATCAGAGCCCCCTCTTCCAAAAGTTGTAACATGGCCATGTTGATCGGCACCCACAAATCCTCCAATTACAGGAATAGTTTTTTTCAAAAATACAGAATCTAGAGTCTTAGAAACTCTTAGTCGAGTGGTATCCATAAGAGGTTTAGATTCACCAAAATTGGAATCGGTAACAATTCCAACTTCTTTACCAGTAAGGGCAATTGATTTTTTTCCTAGATCATTAATTGATGCCGAAATTAATTTTATAGAAAGTCGTTCTCCAAATGAAAACAAGTAATCCATTGATCTAGGGGTTACTTCTCCTAATAACACCATTCCATCAATTAGGGCTGTAAGTTCAGTAAAGTATTCATTAAATGTTTCTAGTAATTTTTTTCGTATCTGAATCTTTTTGATGGTTTCTTTTGCTAATTTTTGATGTCGCTTGGCAATGTTATTTGCTAACTGTTCTGCTTTTTTCCTGTTTTCTTTTTTTATAGATTGAGATATTTCAATTAAATCATCAGTCGTATCACTTATAGCTGAGCAAACAATCACCAGTTGATTTTGTTTTGATAAAGTACGGATATGTTTTGCGACGTTTTGTATGTCCTTTGCTGAAGAAATTGAGGTTCCACCATATTTCAGTACAAGTTTCAATTCAAAATAACTGAATTATTTTATCTTTAAATGCTTTAACTTTCCACTCGTGGGGCCAAATAGAAGTGTATTCTGCCAATATTTGCTACCTTAAATTCAATTCTTAGAGGTTTTGCACTTGAAAATTCGCAGGTAATCAACCCGGCTGTGCCACCAACTGCCTTAACAACTGGATTAAGATATTCTAGACTATATGTGCCAGTGCTGTCTTCAGTTGAAGTAATTTCTTTAATATCATCACTTTCGGTTTCAAGGTCAATAACCACTTCTCCAGAGTCTCCCTTGCCAGAAAAATCTGCTTTTGTATCAGCTGTATGAATAGTTAAGTAATCTGAAACTACTTGAACGTCTCCTAGAATTTTATCAAACAATGAAGATGATAACGTAATTTTTGAGTTGTATGGAATCTTTGGTAGAGGTGTATCGGTTGCAGAACTTTCAATTAGACGCATTTTGTATTTTTTATTTTTTCCAACTGTTACAAGTAACATGTTTTGTTCAGAAATATTAATTTCAATACTATCTTTCTTATCTGCTCTTTTGATAAGTTTGGAGAATTCATCAATTCTCACACCAAATTTAATATCGCTATCACACTCATATTTTTCAAAAGCAGAGTTGGGCCACGAAATATCAATCAGAGCAACATGAGATGGATCCATTCCTCTAAATGTTATTCCTTCTGAGGTTGCAACGAAAGTTGCTTCTTCTACAAGTGTAGAAATTGCTGAGATGATAGCTTTGAGATCATCTGATCCACTTGTTTTTGCTCCAAAAGTCAAACTTATTTTCAGGGGCTTTAAGTTCCAGTTAAACGTTATGCGTAATTACGCCAAGTGTTTCTACATTTTGTACATCTATAAAATTGGGTAGTTGGTTCATCAGCACTTCTTGTTTGTA
>JASFUC010000123.1:0-4669 GCA_050050475.1 Nitrosopumilaceae archaeon | reverse complement strand
CTACAATGACTTGGGCAGTTTCTTGAAATGTTGCCAAACTAGCCTCTTGGGAGAAAGCAAAATCGACCGAAACTGCAAAAATCAATGCCAAAACAAACGACAAAACCATTCTTTGCATAGCTTGCTCCTTTTTTGAAGAAATTATTAAATTTACTCTTCAGTCCTACTGGCATATCTTGATTCTTAAAATCAAGATGAAATAATTTTGGTAAATTTGCCACAATGTGTTATCTTCTAACTAATATTGCATTTTAAGACGAAATTATGATAGTATTGGCATTAATTCCATTTCTTTCTGACATCTTTTTGGACCCTATATTCTCACTTGTTTCAATATTAGCGGCGTTTGCAATTGGATTGCTTCAAGGAATAATTTTAGGGAGAGCAATTTTGATTCGTTTCCCTCGACTACAAAATAATGTAAAAAAAGTTTCCATTTCATTGTTTGTGCTATTCCTCGCAAACGCAATATTGAGTGTTCCAAGATTTGCATCTCCTGAAAAAATTGATTTAGCCTCCATATCTCAAGCCACAAGTTCAGGCGAAGTGGCTTCTCTTATTTTTCTTATACTTGGAATCAACACCGGATTTTTAGCAGTTTTGGCAATATCTGTAACAATAATGACTCTTGTTTTGCTCAAGTTCACTAACCTCCATGGATACTCTAAGGGGTTTGTGATCTTTTTTAGCTTACTTATTTTGGTTTTGACTGGTCTGAGCAGGTTTACTGATCTTACTCCCAGCACTTTTGAGGTCTTTTTGTATTTCTTGTATCAGCTTGGACTCACAATAGGAATTTTAGCTGGAACGGTTCGAAAAATAAAACCCAAAAAAAAGATATGAGATAATGTTTTCAAAGGTTTAAATCTACTATAATTTGATTTTAAACTGACATCGAATTCAAACCGTTCGGGGAACAAGCTGGCAGTCCATGCGTTGGACTGTCAGCCCCATTAATTATTCTAGTTTAATGATTCTAATTCTTTTACTTGAGTTTTAATGTAATCAAAACCCTCTTGCCAAAATTTAGGAGATCTGATATCCAATCCGTGTTCGTCTAAAAGTGTCTCTGGTTTTTTTGAGCCACCTGCAGCTAAGATATCAATATAGTGTGGGGCAAAGTCCTTTCCTTCCTTTTTGTATCTTTGAAACAAAGACAGTGCAAGCAAGTTTCCAAAAGAATATGCATAGCAGTAAAACGGAGTATGATAGAAATGAGGAATGCAACTCCATTCAATTGCAAAGTCATCAGATAGCACAACAGAATTTCCAAATTGCTCTTTGAGGTTTTTGAGATATGTTTTTGATATTTCATCTATGGTGGTGCCTTGTCCTATTTGCTCATGTGCATCTATCTCAAAAATGGTAAAAAATGACTGCCTCATAATTGTCGCATAAAGATCATCAATTTTTTCTGAGAGCATTATCTTTTTTTCAGCATCTGAAATTTCACTTGAAATATTATCATACAGCAGCAATTCTGAAAATGTTGATGCCGTCTCTGCAAGTGGCAGTGGTGCGTCTTGAACAAGAATGGACCTGTTTTGTGCTGCCTGGCTATGAACTGCATGTCCTAGCTCATGGGCCAGTGTGAACACATCCCTTGATTTTCCAGTAAAATTAATCAAAACAAATGGCGTGATTTTTGGAGTCAGGGTACTGCAAAACGCTCCATCTCTTTTTCCCGGTCTAATTGAAGAGTCTATATGCTTTTCATCAAATACATTTTTTGCGTATTGTCCAAGTTTTGGGCTGAATTTCCCAAGGGACTCGAAGACTAGTTTTACTGATTTGTCATATGGGTATTTTTTTTCTTTGATCTTGGAAGATGCTGGTGCATACAAATCATACCTTCGAAGCTTTCTCATCTTTAGCATCTTTGCCTTTTGCATGAAAAATTTTTGGAACACAGGAGAATTTTTTCTACAAACTTGCAAGAGTGACTCGATGGTTTTGTCATCTACATCATTTCCAATATTTCTCATTGATATGGGTGATTTGTATCCTCGTATGTCTACTCCCTCATGTCTCCAATTCAAAACAATATTTTGATAGATTTCCCCTATGACTCCTTTGTTTTCAGAATATTTGTTTAGTAATACTTTGTAGGCGTTTTCTCTTGTCTTTGCATTGGTACTTCTGACAAAATTTGTAAGCTCTTCTCTTGTGAGAATTTTTGATTTGCCGCCAACCTTCATTTTGTACTTGTATGCATTTGTGATTTTATCATACAACTTTACAAGGGCTGATATTCCTGTAACATCAAGAGTGTTGATTATTTTTTCTTCAGGCTCGCTTAGTGAGTATTTTGCAATAAGTCTTTTGTGCTTTAGGTATTCTGAAAGTTCTCCGGAGTCTTTTAAGAGCCTCTTGGCATTTTTTTCATCAATTTGTGTTTTCCACCATAAATCAAAAAATAATATTTTGTTAGAAATATCTGAACCGAGTTTTGAAATTGTGGTCAAAAGAGAAGTTGCCTCATCTGATTGAGTATCTGCAGAATATGATAGTGAAGCGTATCCTCCAATTATGCTCATTTTCTCTGAAATTGTTTCTATCTCGTGGAGGATTTTCATGAATTTTTTAGATGGTATTTTAGGATCTAGCTGGGATTTTATTTTTTCAAATTTTTGAGATGCCGTGTGGATTTCTCTGATTTTCTTTTGAAAATCAGGGCTTTTGGGGCTTTTTGCAATTTTGGATAAATCCCACTCCCCGAGTTGGTATTCTGGCATTCATTTAGTCTAATTTTTGACTATTAAAATATGAATGCTATTTCTGCAATTCATACAAATCTAATTAATTTTGAACTATTAGTCCAAAAACAACTGTTTCTCTTCTTTACTTTTTTGCTGCTTTTTTGGGATTTCTTGATATTTTTTTAATTCCAGAAGAGTCTTTTTGTTTCATTTTTTTTATATTCTTTGTCTTTACGTCAATCTGTTTTTTTATTTTGTCTTGTTTTTCTTTAATTTTCTTAACTTGTGTCTTCATTTGAGAATCAATCTTTTCTCTTTTTTTCTTTAGTTTTTCATATTCTGTGGCTTCTTTTTTCAGTTGTTTTGAGATTTCTTTTTGCCGTTTTAATTTTGCACTCTCTTGTTTTGCTCTGTTTGCAAGTGCCTTTTTTTCCCTTTCTATCTGGGTGGTCAACTTTTGACGTGCATTTTGGGTTTTTAACAGTTCTTTTTCCTGGGTCTGGATGATTTTTTGTAATTTTAATTCTTCTTTGAGTTTGGATTTTTCTTGATCTGTTTGATTCCTTATTGTTTCATATTCTTGTTTTATTTCTTCTAAATCGTTTTGTTTTTGTCTAACCTCTTCAGCAAGTTTGGATTGTTCGTGTAATCGTAATTTTTGTAATTCGGCCATTTTGGCCAATTTTGTTTGTTCTTCTTGAATTTGTTTTTCCAAATTTTTTTCTTCAATCTGAGCCTGAGATAATTGCTCTTTTCTTGAAAAGAGGTCATTTTCGATAATTATTTTTTCTTTTTCCATTTTTTTTACTATTTTGTCCCTTTCTGAACTGACATTTTCTAATTCTATTCGTTGTGAAGAAATTTGTTCGGCTAATTTTGTTTGGATTGCAATTTTCTCTTTTTCTTCTTTTATTTTGGATTCTAGTGCAATCTGTTCTTTGGATAATTCTTGCTCATATTGGTGCCTCTTTTGGACTAATCCGGTTAGTTGTTGTTGGTGCCTGGATATTTCTGATGATATTTGTTTTTCTTGTTCTATTTTTTCTTCTTCCGTTTTTATTTTGTCTTTTATTTTGGATAATTCTTCTGATGAATCTTTTTGAATGGGTTTCCATCCTTTAGGCATTACAACCTTTAATTTTATAATTTCATTATTTGATTCCTTGATGTTTTCTTCATTTTTTGTAGGTGGTTCGTTTTCAAATATGATTTGATTTTCAGGTTCTAATTTCTTTTCTGCGATTTCAGAATTTAATTTTTCTTCCAAATATTTTTGGTCTGATTGATAAAGGTATTTTCCCTTGAATATAGTATCGTGAATATGTTTTAATCTCATGGTGTCTCCCTGTCCTGATTCGATCAACTCTTGAATTTTTGTTAGAATTGGATTTTCAATTTTTGGTTCTTCTTTTTTCAGAGAAAACTGCGCATCTAATTTTCTTTCAAGAAAAGCTTTGTCTGATTTGTATAGTTTTTTGTTATTTTTTATTGCATCTAAAATATGTGCTAATCGTCCAGTATCTCCCCCACCTGTTTCTATAATGTATTTTATTTCATCGATAGTCTCTTCTAAGGTCAGTTGCTGAACTTTTTCCATCATTATGGACTCTGATTTTTAATAAATGTCTAGCATGTATAAAAAAACCTTGGAAGGTATTTTCTATTGAAACACACTCAAAAAATCTGACGGACTAACTGGCGATTAAAAATAATAATTTCACTCCGGTTTTTACAACTTTGGGGTAATTTCGTTCCTACTTTGAACTAAAAGGTAATATTCTATGAATATATGTAAAAATTGAGGCATATAATGAGCACCCAAAAAACACTAGAGAGATTGCTCACTGAAACTCTAGTCAAGGAAGTCATGACAAAAGCTTTGGTTTCAGTAGATCCGGCCACTAACTTGAATCAAATATCCAAGATGATGGCCCAAGGTGGAATGGGCTCGATTTTAGTCAAAAAAAATG
>JASFUC010000122.1:0-4687 GCA_050050475.1 Nitrosopumilaceae archaeon | reverse complement strand
CAATACCTCGAATCTTACATGAAATTTGCAAATGTAGCAGAGTCTTTTGGATTAGAACTCTAGATTCTATTTTTTGCCTCTTCGTTTGGCGTTTTCTCTCTGTCGTGTTTTTCTCTCCTTGTAGGAGCTGTAAATTATTATTATTATTATTCCTGCAATTGACCCATAAAATTGGGGAATTATTGGTTGTTCTCGAATATCCCCGGTTGCAGGAGACACAAATGAGAGTGCCATACTTACGATCAAAAATATGATTATTATCAGAAGATACTTGTCCACAATTGTTTTTGATTTACAAAACCATATATCTTTTTGATTGGCAAATCGATTATAGAAAATTTATGGCAAAAATACTCGAAGTGATAGGATTAGGTCTTATAGCAACAATGTTTGCAGCTTTTGTTGGATTTATCCCCGGAGTGGAAAATGGACTATCACCTGTTTTTTGGATATGTGCAGCAGGGACTCTGGCAATTATAGTATATAGAAAAAAACTCAGAGACAAACAAAATCCAAAATAGTTTGAGCTTGGTTCAAGTTTAATTTTTTAGATAATGTGTATCAAGAATATGTTAACCGGCAGATCTATAAAGGACTATTCGAGGGTATATTGAGGGAATATGGCAAACGAAGAAAAACAATGGTGGAAAGGATTAGGAAAAGAACTTGAAACCGATATTGAGACCCTGCATGATTCACAATCCTAAACTTGTCAAAAACTTTTACAATCTTTATTTTAAAAAGCCTCGAACGGGATCTGAACCCGCGACCTAACGCTTACGAGGCGTTCGCTCTACCAGGCTGAGCTATCGAGGCACTTTGGCTTATTCAATTACAGTAAATTAAAAGGCTTTTGAGACAATTAAAAAGACAGTTTTATTCTAGTGGTTCTGGAACTGGTTTTTGATCAATGCAGGCAAAGGTCTCCAAAATATCGGCAGGAAAGATTTCTCCATTTGATACTTCGATTCTGTAGTATCCAGGCCTGGGACATTCAAACTCTGCAAAATCCTCTCCCATCGAATATGAATGGAAGACTCCAGGTAGTTCATCAGGCTCTAGACAAAACTTTACTGAACCATCCTTGTACACTGGATTGTTTTTTACATCAAGGATTCGTAGTTTGATATTCCAGCAATCCGAGTAATTTCCCCACTCTAATAGTTCCAACTGGATTTTGTCTTCAGTGTCATAGTAGTTTTGATGTGGAGTAATTGCATACTCTAGGTATTTTTCATCTGGATGGTATTGCTGAGAGTACTCCCAGGCAAGCTCTTTTTTTCTAGGCTCACTTAGAGGGTATTTTTCATCACCCACCCTGTAATTTCCCAGAATTTGATACGAAAATACGTTGTTTCCTGTAACTTCTAGTTCTGTGATTGGATCTGGTCCTGCAGGTAATAGCAGTCGTAGTTTGGCCCAACCTCTTGTGAGTAGCTCGCTTTCTGAATCCGGATAAACACATGCTGGTTTGTAGTGAATGTTCCAGACTGGATACTTGTCAGGATCACAAATGATGTGTCCAAGCTTGATTCCAAGCTTCATCTGCTTTAGCGGTGCAGGGATTAGCTGTTCCGGGTTTTTTGGATACTCTAATGCATCAACTGTATCATTGCATGGCGCAAAGGGATTTTCCTGATCAAATGCACACATTGCATATGCAGGAGTAGTTACTGCAATCATGGCACCAAGTAGTGCAAGACAAATTACAAGAAATTTCATTGTGTAGGTTAGCTGGAGATTGCCAGATTCATAAAGTGTTCTATTGTTTTAGATTCTGATTTTTAATTTTACATATCTGCAAATGTTTGCTTCAAGCTATACTGTATGAGTTCTGGATACTTGCATGGAATTGCATCTTCAAATTCAATTACAGTGTGCCATGTAAGATAATAATCTGCATCATAAATTGTAGTTACTCCCAGAAATTGGTTTATTGTTGCAGCTTGTCCAGTAAAATTTCCGCAATGTGTGATAAATGAATCGTATTTTTGCACCAATGTTGTAAACTCAAAGTCTTCTAGAATCTCATAGGTTACTCGGTCTTTGTTGCCAATCCTGTAATCCTTGTCTGCAAATGTAAACAAAGCTGAATCTTGATTTACAAATTCAATATTTTTTATTGTAAAGATTCCATCTTCAAGACCTACTTGGTCAAAGTGCAGTTCACCGTTTAATCCGTTGTCTCCGACGATGTAGGATGTCATATGGTCTGTGTGTTGCCCTTCATGGGTGTCAGGTTTCGTGTAACAAAACTCGTTGTGTTGTGGCGTGGTAAAACATGTAGAGTCTTCTTGTGCTTGGATTTCTGCAAATCCATCACCGTAGAGTCCAAAATTTGGGACTATTACTCCTTTTTTGATTGGAACAGAATATGTGTAAAATTCTTGGATTTGGGAAGAAAATAGAGCAAGCATCATTACTGGCAGATAGATTGAACATATCACAAACAGCTTGGTAGAGTCTTGCAAGGATAGCTGGATTGAAGAATGGCGCTTGTTAAGTTCTTCTCATATGTTATTAATCTGGATTTGTTGAAGGGTAGTCACAAGTTAGCTTTTGTGTAGTTTTTCTTACAAACTTTCACTTATTATCTTAAAACTCAAGGACCCATAATGTCAAAATCAAACATTGCTAAAACATCTCATGCTCTCAATTGTGGTTGCATAGTTGGGTTTTCCGGCGAGATTAACAAAGAATGCCCTCCCCATAGAGAAGGAAATTTTATCCAATAAGCATTCTTTTCCTATTTTTCACAGATAGGAGTGTCTAGCAATGCAAAAATTTCAAGAATAAAGATAGTCAAAATTTTATAGCAATAAAACCCCAACAAAGCAAATGAAGATAACTCATGCCAGTCCAGGATTTGGCTCTGCAATGTCTGAATCGCAGGCAAAGGACTTTCTTTCAAACTCTAAACTAAATTTGCTTTTGGGGACAATTGATGAAAAGGGAGAGCCAAATGTTCACCCTGTCTGGTACCATTACCAAGACGAGAAACTATACATTGAGACTGGTAAGACTGCAAAAAAAGCTCAGAACATCCAGAACAACCAAAACGTCTATTTTTGCATAGATGATGAAACCGTCCCTTACAAGGGAGTCCGTGGTAAAGCAAAGGCCTCAATTATTGATGATGTCTCAAAGATGCTTCCAATTGCTGAGAAGATAATGACAAAGTATACTGGAGGGCTGGATAACAAAGTTGCCCAGTTTCTGCTTGATGGAGTAAAAAGTGGCGCATCGGTAATTTTGGAGCTTGAACCAAGATATTTTGCCACATGGGATCACAGCGGCGCCTTTTAGAATCCGACACACTAATTTTTGCTGATAATACACCTTGGGGTTTACAAAATAGCATGCAGCAATGGAATTCAATACTTGCAGGGCTTGATGAATTTATGGCATACCACTGCCAGGCAATGATAGATTACCATAATTTGCAATAACCCCAGGTTTGATTTTGATTACTTTGTTACAGGGGGCTGAATTTCGTTTTCCATTTGTTTGAATAAATCGGCTACATCATTTACAATTGTTTGTGGATTGGAAATTCTTTCTGCAGAGATTAAAATATGAAATTGCTGATTGTCTGAAGGGATATTTATGATAATCACATTATCTCTATAGGTTACCACGTAATTGACATGTCCTAGATTATGGTTAAACTCTGCCTTCATAGACAATTCTAATTTTGACTGCATGTACAACATTTGTCTTTCTTGTTCGTTATCTAATGGTTGAATGTTGTCTTTAAAACTACCTGCAATAATGCGCCCCATTGAATTTATAATTCCACAAAATCTAATTTTTGGTTTATTACAGATCACATTACAAAAAACATCAAGAAGGTTTGTTTGTTCAAATGTCAAAGGCATTTCAAATCACCTATACTTGGGCGTTTCCTTTATAATTAATTGCTTAACATTGTTATTTTGTTTGTAATTGGTAGAAAGCAAAATCTCAATCAACAATTTTGTTCTTCCCAAGATCTGCAACAGCCTTTGAGTAATGATTTAATGCAGACGAGATTGATTTGTCAATTGAATCTAATGTGGATAATCTAAAATCCATGTAATCTTGGGCAAATTTGGAATATGTTTCAATTTGAATTATTGCCAAACTTTTTACAAAATCCCAATAATTTGCAACTTCTTTCATTACAGTGTGATCAATTCCTAGTTTGTCAAAGAATTGTTTTTCTGAAATCCTGCATGCCCCAAACACGGTATTAAATGAATGAACATATTTTGTGAATAAATCTGTATATCCTTGAAGGTAAAGAGGTATTTGATATTCAATTTTTTGAAGTATCTCAGATGTGTTGGTTTTTGTCAAATCACAAATAGAGATCTTTTCTTTTTCATCTGTTTTGGTGCCCATTGTTGATACGCTTTTAGTTTCCACTTTCACATATAGGACATCATGAAACTATTTAGAGAATGATTAACCTTGTTAACTTCACTTTATTTTTTGATAATATTGGTTGCAGTTACAAACTTGGGAATAAACATGAAGATGATAATTATAATTTCTAGCCTTCCAAGAATCATAAGAAAGCTGGCAATTATTTTCCCTAAAGGATCAAGGGAAGGACCCAATATGCCCGATCCCAGACCTGCGGTAGTTATGGCACCAATTGTTTCAAAATACGAATCATAAAAGTCAAAACCCTCAGTACTAAGGT
>JASFUC010000121.1:0-4694 GCA_050050475.1 Nitrosopumilaceae archaeon | reverse complement strand
TACCTGCAAAGTTTATTGCATATCCACCAAATGCAGGTTTTTTAGTTTTAGTGGAATTTTTTGATTTTTTAGTTGAGTTGCTAGTGGTTTTCTTTTTTGCTGTAGTTTTCTTTTTTGTTGCCAATTTCTCGTACTTTTGTTCTAAATTAACTATAATAACTTACAGTTTTGTATATTGTAAAATTACATCATTTTGAAGTCGTTGTATAGATTTTAGCCTCAGTTTGGCTGATTTTAAAATTGTATCAAATCCTTTACCTTCAACTAGGCTTATGGCATCTGTACCACCTAGAATGTATGGGGTAATAGTAATAAAAAATTCATCAACCAAATTATTTTTAATAAATTCCCAATTTATTGAACCTCCGCCTTCAAGAAGAATTGTTTTAATTTTTCTTTTTTTGAGATTTCGAAGTAATGATTTAACGTTTATCTGATTTTCTCCAAGTATAATTACATCCACGGGAAATTTTTTCAGTCTTTGCAAATTTTTTTTCGTTATTTTTTTAGAAACTGCAATAATGGTTTTTACTTTGTTGCTTGTTTGTAAAATTCTTGAATAATTTGGTATTGTTCCAGAAGAATCTAAAATTATTCTTGTAGGGTTTTTTCCTTTGCAATATCTAACGGTAAGAAGTGGATTATCTTTGTTTACAGTATTTTTTCCAATTAAAATTGCATCTACCTTAGATCGTAATTTATGAAGTCTGATAAGATCTTTTTTAGAAGAAAGTTTTGAATCCCCAATCCTTGTTGCAAGTTTACCATCTAATGATATCGCTCCGTTTAAAATTATTTTTGGTCTACAATTTGCCATGAATTATTTTACCTCCAATCATTACAGCTTTAATATTGGATTCTGAAGCACGTTGAACAATTGAGGCATAGACATTATGCATCGGTTCCAAATCAACAGAATGTCTATCGATAAAAATTCCGTCTGCAAGCTTTCCAGTTTCAATAACTCCTATATCCCTTTTCAAAATCCTTCCCCCATTAACGGTACTCATTTTCAATATTTCCTTTGGATCTACTCTTGACTTTTTGAGTCCCATTGTAACTTTCCATAAATAATCCATTTCTCTGAACATGTCAGGTGAATTTATCATTACATTATCTGTGCCTATTCCCACAGTACACCCAGATTCTTTCATTAAATTTATGTCAGGTATACCTTCTGCTAAAGAGGCGTTTGCTCGTGGGCATATTACAATTCCCCTAGTTTTTTTGGCTGCTGCATAAAGATCCCCTTTTGTGGCATAAGTCATATGAACCAAAAAGTGAGGTTTAAGATTGAGGCACCTTATAGTTTCGGATTTGCCAGTTAGTTTTTTTGAAGTTTCAAAGCTTTGTTTTGTTTCTGAGGAATGAATTGCTCTGATTTTTGAGAATTTCGAATAATACCTAAGAAGAGAATTGCTGTTTTCATTTGCTCCACTAATACCCAAACCATCGCATTTAGAAAGAATTTTTGATAAATCTGCCTTTTTATTTTTTGGAAAAGAGGTATTTTTTCGTATTTCCGTATTATTTTGGTACATTTCTAACCTTCCAAGAATTACTGAACGGATTGGAATTTGATTTAATGCCTCTTTTAACATCAAAACTCCATCCAAACCTCCTTCTCTGAAATCCACAAATGTAGTGATTCCTTTTCTCAACATAGAGTAACAAGAACTTTGCATAAATTTTTTAAGATGTGTCGGATCGGTTTTTTTGAGAATTTTAGATTTAATTCCAGAAACTGGATGTACTCGCTTTTCCATTGAGGTGTTTAATGTAATGTCTTTAGCAATAGAGTCACCAATGTGTGTATGACAATTAACAAAGCCAGGAATTAACAGTAATCCCTCACAGTCAATAGAGTCTTCTTTTGAGCTTGATCTTATTTTAGGTTGGATTCTTTTAAATCGATTATTTTGAATTTTGATATTTGTATTTGAAACAAATTCTAATTCTTGTCCAAGTAATACACTGACATTTTTAATTAACATTGTAATTCATAAACTTCAGGCTTTTCTTTTCCTGAATCTCGAATTTCTCTAATTGTGTCTAGAGACTTTGTGGCAAGGCTGACAGCTTCTCTTGCAGTTTTTCTAGTTCCAATACCGCAGTTTAAGAGAATTTCATCTTCGTTTTTGATTAATTCTACAAAGGTTTTAGCATCCTTTTTTCCTTCATCGCTTGCAACTACAATAAAATTATCACCTCCCATGAAAAAGCTTAGGGAATTTTTTTTCATAAAATAATTTGACATTTTTGCATAGAGATTGAATATTACAGATGATATCTCAAAGGGAGACAAAGTTTTTCTTTTAGAAGAAAGGTCATCGATATCATAATGCATAATGGTTACTTCATTTTCCAAAGAATTTGTTAAAAATCCAAAA
The DNA here is from genome assembly GCA_050050475.1 of Nitrosopumilaceae archaeon. Taxonomy (GTDB): domain Archaea; phylum Thermoproteota; class Nitrososphaeria; order Nitrososphaerales; family Nitrosopumilaceae; genus Nitrosomaritimum. The sequence continues at coordinate 2,304 of JASFUC010000121.1, read as the reverse complement.
ATATTATGTTCTTCATCTAGATATACACCATTTTTCTTACCTTCATAGGCTTTTTCGTTTGCTTCAAAGGGAGAGTTGCCATACCCAATTGAAATTGCTAGTCCAACGTCAAATTTTTCCTTTAAATCTCTTTGAATTTCCAAATGATCCTCAAGATTTAGACCGTTAGATATTACAAAGAATTCATCAGCTCTATTTAGAAAGACTAGGCAGTTTTTTTCTGAAAACTTCTTTTGAAGATCCTTATACAGAGATGCCTGTAGCATTTGAAGTTCATGCTCTCTATCGCTACCCAGAGTTAAGGTCCATGGCCCATACCCAATTATTTTTAAAATGCTGAGCTGAATCATTTTATTTTTTCAATCTCCTTAGTTATTTTCAACACAGCCTCTACTGCTCTTTCTGCGACAGGTCTGATTCTTGCATATGCGTGCCTTTCTTGCATTCCAGGACCAGTAATTCCTAGAGAAACAGGTTTTTGATATTTTAAAGATAATTCAGTCAAGCTTTTAGCAGTAGAATAAGCAATTACTTCATCATGTTTTGTCTGTCCCTTAATTATGGCTCCTAGCGTGACTACACCATCTACATTTTTCTTTTGTAGCAAAGTATCTACCACTATAGGCATATCATATGCCCCAGGAACTTCACAGACCCGTGTTATTGTTAATTTCAATTTCTCTGCTTTTTCTTTGGCTACAGACAACATCCTAGATGTAACTTCTTTATTAAATTCCGAAACGACTACTGCAATTTTCAAAAATTAATTCACCTTAGAAAATTCCAAAAGTTCTTTTCCATCTATTAATGGAATGCCATTTTGTTTTGCATATTTTTCTGCTTTTTCTATTGATAATGCAGTGTAAGTTTCTGCATCCATCATTTCACATATTGCAGTAACAGGTGTTAAGCCTGCAAGCTTGGTAAGGTAAATAGACATTTCAGTATGACCTTGTCTTGTTTCCAATAATCCTTTGGAGGCAATTAACAATGGAACATGCCCAGGTGTTTTAAACGACGATACAAATTTTTTCTTTCTATTATCCACATTGTAAATTTTGGCCATTTCTTGAATAGTTAATGCACGGTCTTTATCTGTAATTCCTGTATAGGTTTGATAATGGTTTATGTAGATGGAGAAAGTAGGCCTATCCCCATAAGGAGCTAATCCCATAATCATTTCCTTATTTGTTGAGGATTGGGCAAGAATATCGTGCATGTAACTTAGGTCTAGTTCGTTTGCAAAGTCATTATCGATTGATATGCAAAGAAGCCCTCCTGCATGTTGGCGCATTCGGGCCACATGTTCAGGAGTAACAAATTCCCCTGCAGCTACCATGTCAATTTCATTTTCTCGTCCAGCCGAGTCAAACAAAAGGACAAATTCCCCTCTTTTTAGAGATTGTAAACCTGATTCTAAAGACATGTAAAAAATTACTCTCGGATCTGATTATAAAGTTTACTAAAACATTGGTAATTACCAATGTTTTAGTAATACAATAATTTTATTTTAATATGTATTTCCCAAGAATGTCAGTTTCAATATTAACTTTGTCGCCAATATTTTTTGTTTTAAAATTGGTAATCTCTATTGTATGTGGTATAAGACATACAGATGCTAAGTTCTTTTTTACATCTACCACCGTCAAACTTATTCCATCCATTGCAATGGACCCTTTCTTTACAACGTATTTTGATAATGATTTTGGAACTTCAAACCAAACCTGAACTTCTTTTGGATTTTTTTCAATTTTTTTTATTATTCCTACACCATCAACATGACCTAAAACAAAATGTCCCTCTAATCTATCTCCAGTTTTTAGGCTTCTTTCAATATTTACAATACCTCCAACTTTCAAGTTTCCAAGATCAGTTTTCTTTGTTGTTTCTTCAATCATTTCAAAAGTACATCCTGTTTTGGATAGTTTTGTAACAGTCAAACAAACTCCATTTAACGCAACACTTTGTCCAATTTTCAAACCTTTTCCGTGTTTTCCTAAATCAACAATCATCTGAATAGCACTTCTATTTTTTGTAGTGTTAGAAATTTTTTTTACTTTACCAATACCCTCTACAATTCCAGTGAACAATAATTATTCTGTTGATTTTGTGTATAAATTGATTTAGATGGATAGTAATTTTAGATTAGTTTTGAGTTTTTGGCAATGGAGTATAATCATCATTCACTTCATAGATAAAAACTCCTAGTAAAATTCGATCATTGTTTACAAATGAAGGGGATCCATGGACAAATCTAAATGGTCCATCTCCGTTTGTTGGGTATTTGATATCTTTACCATAAAC
>JASFUC010000120.1:0-4694 GCA_050050475.1 Nitrosopumilaceae archaeon | reverse complement strand
CACACGGAAATGATATGCATGCATCTCAGATGTCCTCTGCAAACTTTGGTGCTGTTCAACCAGGAACATCCAAAACATATTGTTACATTGCTGAAGACGCTGGTCAATTCAAATACCATTGTTCTGGAGTTGACCTTGCAGCAATGGATCAACATGTATTATCTGGAATGTATGGAATTGCAATTGTTGACCCAGCCGATGGTTACAGAAAACTAATGGTTACGAAGACAAGCGGAAGTGGTGAACTAGATAGAAAGTTCTACAGTGCTGACGCATTGGAATTCCAATTACAATACAACCAGCTGTACTTGACTGATGGTGGATTTTATGATCAGAACAAAATGTTCAAACATGAAACTACCTACACCGTTGTTAACGGACTACCATTCAGTTATGTTCCAAATGGTGTTCACAACCTCCTCATTAAGGGAGATATGGGTAAGAACATCTTTGTTGCACAGCCATGGAATGCTCTAGAACTCAAACAATACCAATCACAACTCTTGTATGTTGAACTTGATCAACATGTGAGAATCTTTGTTGAAAACCCAGGTAACGAACCAGTTTACTTCCACATTGTAGGAGAAATCTTGGATAGAGTAGTACAGGGTAACAGAGTACAATCCGCAGCAACCGAGACATGGTTAATTGGCGGCTCACAAGGAGCAACTGTTGATTTGGTATTTGATGAACCTGGAACTTATGCTGCAGTCAACCATGACTATGCAGCTATTTACACTGGTGCAGCTACTATATTTGTAGCAGGAGATCCATTTGGATTAAATCCAAGATTGATGGATGCAGGAGTAATTGATGCTGCAGTCCCATCTTATGCCTATGTATTAGGTAATCCAAGTGATGCTGTTCCACCAGCAGGTCTTAACACAATTGACCATCCAGCAGTAAATGTTCATGGTATGTATACCGACGAAGTAGCTTCTGAGAAACAAGCACAAGGTGCAATACCACTATGGGAAGTTGTACCAACCTTACCACCAATTTAGGCGGTAAACACCTACTTTTTTATATTTTTTAAATCTCTAACACTTGTAATTTTTATCTTGATTGTCCATTAGGAACCAAAACTCTAGACCAGGATATTGTTTAATTGTAGTATGTGGAATAATCCCTAAAATCTGTGAATCTGTCTCAACGTTTATTGCAATATTCTCCAAATCTATCCGAGTGGGAATTACTTTGTTATAAATGGCATCAAAATGTAAGGCAAGATATTGAGTTTGCTCTGGATTATCCGTTTCTAATTTCCCTTTTTGAACGCTCTCCGAATTTGAATTTAAAACCGGATTGGGGTAATTAATTGATCCAATATTTTCATTTACATATACCACTGAAATTCTCATTTCTTTAAAACTAGCATCTAATGGCAGTGGGTTACAAGCTAAAATTCTCCCATTATTTAACAAATCAAAAAAACTAAAGTAGCCTTCGTTGATTGCTTTTATTTGAATTTGGTGTGCGGCAAAAATATTCCATCCGGAATATGCCATTGAACCAATTATGATTATGGAGGCAAAAATTACAATTATTGTGTGTTTGTTCATTCTTATTTTCTAATTGAAAAAATAGCCACTTAAAAACTTCCAAATTTAATTTATATTTTGATTATTCCTTTATTGATTAAATACTCTAAAACATTCACAAATGTTTCATTGTCAATTTTGTCTTCAGACCACCAGGTTGAAGGATTTTTCACCCAATCAGGAATAGCCACTTCTCCTTGAATTTGTATGTTTTCTGGAATAATTATTATTTTTTCTTTTATCATGAATTCCAGTCCTCGAATAAACACATCGTCGTTGGCCTGATCATTTCCCCATCCAAACGCATTGGCCTTGACCCAATCTGGAATGAAAATTCTATCTCCGGGATTCCATCCTTCCTTAAACCCTGTAATTAGAATTTCACCTGTTTCACGTGGTTCGACGTTATAGGCTACATGCCAGTTTCCTCTATCGTCGATGCTTTGGATTGTTTTTTTCTCATCTCCATTTACAAAAACATTAAACTTTTCATCCTCAGAAAACACTGGAAATTCAAAATTTGCATAAGTTTCAAGAGGAAAACTATTGACTGTTCTTAATGTTAATTCAGTTCCTTGGTCATTGAATTGTGGCGATGTAAACCAAGTTCCTGCATCATATCTAAAATAAAATTTCTCTCCATTTCTTTCAGTATGCATAGGTCTTACAAATGAATCAGTAACTGCAAAACAGCTATAATAAAAAATATCTTTGGTAATTACGGGATCTGGATACATTGAAAATTCTACTGTCTCTCCTGGATCTATCTTTTCAATAAAATCCATATTTTGGACAATATCTAAAACCATTTCATATCCATGAACAACGGCGTATACTTTGGGAAAGTAAATTGTGTGATTCCCAGTGTTTATTATCCTGCCAGTTAGGTGACCATCATCATATTTTATCAAAGTTTCATCATAAATTACCTCAATTGGAATTTCATTTGTTTGTGTTTTAACAAAGGTGAGATTTGGAGATAATAAAATTGGTGTTTTTGATCTGACTTCATAAAATTTTACTTTAAAAGGAATCTCTTTTTCTGATCCAAGAGGGATGTGCTGGATGGTTTTTGTAAAAATATTGGAGTCTTCTTTCACAGATATTGTTATGGTGGGAATTATTCCAAAATCATTTAGATTCTTTACATTTCCTACCACTGTGTATATTCCATTTGAATCAAAATATCCTAAAAATTCTTCTTGAGGAATTAAAACATTGGACTGAAACGATGGATTTCCGTAGGCTTCCAATCCCATAAAACTCGAGGCTAAAATTACGGAGAACCCAATTAAAATGCTAAATTTTGGAATCATTATTCTTGAAAAGTACATGGGTTTTTTTGTATTTATTTCCTTAAAATACTATCAACATTTTTTCCAATATGATTTCTCTAACTGTAATGAATTATATTCTATAAATTTTGGTTCATGATAATGAGCTTTGACAAATCAGTGTTAATTTGTGATGAAGTGGATCCTCTACTAAACAAAATATTGACTGATAATGCCCTTAATGTTTCCTATCTACCTACAATTTCTGCAGACGATCTCAAAGAAAAAATTTCAGAATTTAACATTGTAATTGTAAGGAGTAGAACAACCTTGACTAAGGAAATCATTCAGCAAGCAAACAAATGTGAAATTATCGCCAGAGTTGGGGTTGGTCTAGACAATGTAGATCAAGAAGCTGCCAAAGAAAAAAACATTCGAGTAATTAATGCAGTTGAGGGAGCAATGAATGCAGTTGCTGAATTAGTCCTAGGATTGATGTTGTCTTTAGCTAGACAAACAACTAGGGGTGATAGAGGAATTCGAAATGGACAATGGCTAAAAAAGGAACTAAAAGGAACAGAACTTCGAGGAAAATACTTGGGGATTATTGGAATGGGTAACATTGGAAAAAAGTTGGGGCGACTTGCAAAAGCACTCAACATGAATATTATTGGTTATGATGTAATTCCAATTGACGAAGAATTTTCAAAAGAAGTTGGATTGATGAAAGCAGATTTGAATACATTGCTACAAAGCTCAGATTATGTTTCAATACATGTTCCACTACTGGATTCAACATATCATTTGATTGATGCTCAAAAAATTTCTACAATGAAAAATACAGCTAAAATCATCAATACCTCGAGGGGTGGAGTAATAGATGAGGATGCTCTTTATGATGCCCTAAAAAATGGAAATTTGGGTGGTGCTGCATTGGATGTATTTGAGAAAGAGCCTGCACTCAACCACAAATTAACAGAATTAGAAAATGTAATTCTTACTCCTCATATTGGAGCTCAAACAAAAGAGGCACAATCACTTGCAGCCAATGTGATTGGAGAAAAGATTATTCAGATTCTTCGAGGAGTAATCTGAGCCTGAAATTTCATTTGATTTGAAAAAATAACCAAAAAAGCTTGACTGATACGTGATTAATTGTCATCTTATTTCTTTTAACATCAATTTTGAGGAAAATTCATGTTGAACAGTACGGGCAATCAAGGCCAGAAATATGAATTTGGCAAGAAACTATCTAGTATTCAATATGTTTTGTTAATTTCATTTGGATTTATTTCTGTTGCAATAATTTCATCTACTTTTGTTTATGCAGAGTCAATATCGGTCAATGTTGAAGGAAACACATATGATGTGGAATATGTTGGAAACGGTGTAACCGTTACTGGGATTGAGCCAGATTTAGATTTCATCTCTTTGATTTTCACAGTTAATGTAAATAATTCTCCTGGGACTCTTGATGTTACATTTGAGCGTAGTTTCTTTGATTCGATTTATCAGGGAAATGATGACTCCTTTATTATTTTAGCAGATGGGGATGAGCCAACATATTCTGAAATTGAAACTACTGAAACGACTCGAACTCTTAGCATGGTACTGCCATCTGGAACTGAGGAAGTAGAAATTATTGGATCTGTATTTGGTAGTCCCACACCAGAACCAACACCAGAACCAACACCAGAACCAACACCAGAACCAACACCAGAACCAACAACAGAACCAACACCAGAACCAACAACAGAACCAACACCAGAACCAACTCCCACACCAACTCCCACACCACCTCCCACACCTGCCCCTGATGAAACATCTGTGCCAAAAAATGATAAAATAGATGATGAAAGTCCACGAACTGAATGTGGTC
>JASFUC010000119.1:0-4695 GCA_050050475.1 Nitrosopumilaceae archaeon | reverse complement strand
GAGCGAAAGCGAACGAGAATTAGCACCTGGAACACTTCACATCCCTGAAGCTATCGGAGGAGTGACAGTAGTGTATAACATTCCAGAAATTCCAGATAAGGGATTGAAATTAACTGGGGATGAAATTGCTGATATCTTTTTGGGAAAGATCACCAGATGGAATGATTCTAGAATTGCAGCACACAATCCAGGAGTTAATCTTCCTGACAAAGAGATTGTAGTTGCACACCGATCAGACGGGTCAGGTACTACCTTTGTATTTACCGAATATTTGGTAGCAGTAAGTCCTGAATGGGATGAAAAAGTAGGTAAAGGAAAATCTGTTCCTTGGCCAGTTGGATTAGCAGCAGCAGGAAATGAGGGTGTTGCAGGGATTGTAAAATCTACTGAGTACTCTATTGGTTATATTGAATTAGCATATGCATTTCAAACTGGAATGAGTTTTGCCTTTATTCAAAATCATGATGGCACAGCATTCATTGAACCAACACTGGATAGTATTTCTGCTGCTTCAAGTGGAGTTGCAGATAGTCTTCCTGAAGCCGATGAGAGCTGGGTTCCTGTATCTTTAGTTGATGCACCAGGTCCGGATTCATATCCTATTGCAAGTTTCACATATCTTCTTGTGTATGACGACCTAAAACCAGTTTCTAAGAGCAAAGAAGAGGCAAAAGCTGTAATTCATATGATTTATTGGATGATTACTGACGGACAACAATACTCTCCAGACCTGCTTTATGTTCCACTTGCGGATAAAGTAGTAGAACTAGGTAAGAGAGGTTTGTCACAGGTAACATATGATGGTGAAACTCTTTGGGATTATTCAAGTGTTGTAGAGACTACAGAATATGAAATTCCAAACTGGATTCGAGATAATGCAAAATGGTGGTCAGAAGGGTTGATAACTGACCAAGACTACATCAACGGATTACAATATCTGATATCTCAAGGTATTCTCAAAATCTAAAACCTTCAATTTTTTATTTTTTAGAACATTTCTACAAATATACCGCATAAAATTATTGATTGATACAATTGTTAAATTCTTGAATAAATTTTGGTAAAACCCCTTTGGCCTCTATTGATGCAGATTCCATGCAACTATACTTTCCTGATAAAATAATCTCACTGTATGTGAGGTATTCTGGTTTTTCTTGTTTAGGAGGATGTTTTCCATATAGGATTTTTTCACCAATTTCTGGGTAAATAACAAAGGAAACAACAAAAATTATTGAAAAAATAACGATCAAGGGAAATCCTATAAAATTCCTAGTAGACCATTTCACGATCCGTTTTGAAAAACTCTGGATAAAAAGACTGTCCATATTATGATCAGCGTTTTTTCTATGGTTCTATATAGCCTTACGATAACTATTCATCAATATGTTACATCCTGATAGAATTAGGATCCACCTTATAATCCAAAATTAGTTTTGATAGTCAATGATTATGAATAACGTAAAAATGACGACAACAATAGGCGTAATTGCTGCACTGGCAATTATATCTGTAAATGGACTGACCAACGTATTTGCTGAAGAGGAACCTTTGTACAAAACTGCCGAGGATATCCATGCAATTTTTACCTTCACCTTTAAAGATGGAGTAGAAGTTAAAGAATTTCCAGTTTTTAAAATGGAGGATAATTTTGTGAACAAGAATGTTTCACCAAGTTTTTCCGTTGAAGGTGTGGTGGGTGAATCTCCTTATTTACACAAGGCTCTAGATGAAGCCTTCAAGTACAAGGCCAATTCCAGTTATGAGTGGAATTATCAATTGTTTGATGTGGACATTGATTTTACTAAAAACGGTACAAGTGTGAAAACATTATCTTACCATGACTGCTATGTTGATGATTATAAAGTAAAAACACTGACTGATGATTATGAATCATACATGTCATCAAAAACAGGCTTTGCAATCATTGATGATATTGACTTTCTCTGTGGTGGATTAAATTCCATAACTGACATAGTAAATGATTCATGGAGACCGGTTTATTCCACAGTTGAATACGCTAAAACCCCGTTTGACTTTGCTGAAGATGTAAGAACTTTTGTCATCTTTGAATTTGATGAGGGCGTTGAAAAAATTGAATTTCCATACTTTCAAACAAACTCTGGATTTGCAGAAGATGATGACAACGTGATTCCTGGATTTTCAGTTGAATCTACCGTTCAAGAATATGTATTATTAGATAAAGCAATTCAAAAAGCTAGAAGCAATAGTGGGATGCCAACTGGTGTCAATCTAGATTTTGAAGCAACAGTTGAATTCACAAAAGGCGATGATGTTCTTAGAACCATACAGTACAAGGATTGCCGTGTTAGTGAAGCTTTGATTACCACACTTGTAGATAAAGAAGAAGGCTTTACTGGAAAAAGTGGATTTGCTTATGTTGAGGATATTGACTTTGAATGTGTTGGCCTAGATACTGTCAATACTTCAATTACTTCTCTGCAAGGTGATGCTCTATCATGGAGAACACCTTTTATTGAGAATTCTTTACCTCCACATGAGTATCCCTTAGGTACTGGTCCAAGAGCCGTTGCGACTTTTACATACGACAATGGCATAGAAATTGTAGATTTTCCAATATTCGATCAGGGACAAGTTCTAGTAAAATCCAACCCAACATTTGAATTGGAAGGGGTAGTACAAGATTCACCAATGCTTTACAATGCAGTTGATGAAAATTTGGCTCTAACAAGTACAACCGGTGCAAATAACTTCCTAAATCTATTCCAAGTTGATGTGGAATTGAAATCCGATGATAAGGTAGTTCGTGGTTTTAATTATGTTGACTGCAGAGTTGTGGACTATAATGTAAACACTCAGAGAGATAAAGAAGAAAGTTATTTCAAAGGATTTGCCTTGTCTAATACATTTGAATTTGAATGTCAAGGCTATCATCCAAATAACCCTCTTTATGACGCAATGTTCGTCACAGCCAAATCAACAAACACAACTAGTTCAAAAGATCTAAAAGACACCCAAAATTGGGACCCGGGATTCTACCAATAGTAGATCTTTTTCTTTTTCTTTTTTTAAAATATTAACTATTCTTCTGAAATAATACTTTGAATATTCTCATCAATTGCTACTTCGGCAATATCGGTAGCGTATTCGGCTATTCTTCTCAAATCTTCTAGCGCAAATCTTATGACAGTTGAATTTTTTTCAGTTTCTTTTATGTTGGCCATAATTTTTTTTTCTTCATCAACAATTTGACTCACTTTCTCGGCAACTTTTTCTGCCTTCTCAAAATCATGCTCTTGTACAGCTGTTATTGATTTTTCAAAAACTTCAAGTGATTTTTCAGAAATGTTCTTAATTTTTATTAATATTTTTGAGTCTATTTTGTTTTCCATAAATTTTACCCTCTTTGCAATCAAACTTGCATGGTCGGCTACTCTTTCGATTCTACTTACAATTGTCCTATATCCTAGACAATCAGATGGCTTCTGCAACCCCATATCTTGTAGAAAATTTTCATTTCCTATTGCTAAGACAAGATTTCTCCTCATGTAGAGACTGAATCTGTCTACCTCATCATCCATTTCTACAACTTCATCTCCATGGTCTATATCTACTTCTTCTAGGCATTCTATTGCTTCTACTATCATGTTATTTGCCATCAGGTACATTCTTTTCAAAGCTGTGGAAAATGAAAGCTCAGGAAGTCTTGTCAAAATTTGAATCGTTATTGCCTCTGAACTTGATTCAACAATCTCTGTTCCAATCATAGAGGAGCGAACCAAATCCCTGATGCTTCTAGTATGTTCAGGTGGGATTCTCATTCCTTTTGTTTTGATTTTGATTGTCTTATAGCCTGAAAGATAAGCAGCAATGATTTTTCTTTTAATTGAGTTTCCAGAATCTTTTTGGCTTGATGTGATAACTGCGGCACTTTTCTTTATCTGGTCTTCTTGCTCTCTTGGATAAAGCGTTAATGATTGGTTGGAATTTTTTACAACGGTTACATTATCTCCAACTTTGATGTTTAGTTCATCAATCCAATTTTTTGGCAAAGAAACAATATACGTAGAACCTCCACTCAATTGCATCTTTCTAGTCTGTTTGTTGTTACCAACTGCTTCCAATTGATTTAGTTTATCTAATGTTTACTAATTACAATATTGTAAATGATCTATATAGTACTATGATCATTTTATAAAATATAGTGAGATCCTACATATCCTTACTGTGATTTCGACTAACTGTGGGCAAAGTAAAACTAACTCCGCCAAAAACTGGAGGCCGATCAATTTCTGATAAGATTTTCAAAATAGGTGCAACGGCTGCTGGGGTTTATGTCCTAGTAATGATTGTGTTACTGGCGTTTCAACTAGTTTCTGAATCCTATCCAATATGGGAAGAAAATGGATTATCATTTATCACTAAAACAGAGTGGAATGCAGTAGAAGGCCGTGAAGATTTTGGTGTATTACCTTACATTTTTGGAACCATAGTAACGTCTGCTTTGGCAATGGCAATAGGGGTGCCTCTTAGCATTGGAATTGCTATGTTTATTTCAGATGCTCCGGCCAAAATAGGAGGCCCGTTAGGTTTTCTGGTTGAATTGTTGGCCGCTGTTCCAAGCGTAATTTATGGACTTTGGGGCCTTTTTGTTTTTAGAATCTATTTTGTCGATTGGGTAGAAAAACCCCTTCATAGTGCATTTGGGGATAATAT